>DASUXS010000419.1:0-3758 GCA_036377855.1 Moraxellaceae bacterium | reverse complement strand
CAGATGCACTTTCATATCGGCACCGAAACGGCCGCAGGCCACCGTCGCATGACGGACCCGGGCTTCTTTCAGGAAGAACTCATAAACCTGCTCGGCACGCTCCGGCTTTTCCGCCGGATCAAAGCCAGGACGCAAACCCTTGCCGGTTTCCGCCGCCAGCGTGAACTGCGATACGACCAAAAGACCGCCGCCGGTATCGGCCAGGCTGCGGTTCATGCGCCCGTTTTCATCACCGAAAATACGGTAGGCCAGCACCTTCTCCAGTAGCTTCACAGCCTGCGCTTCGCTATCGCCTTTATGCACACCCAGCAGCAACAGGATGCCATTGCCGATCTCGCCAACGGTTTCACCTTCTACCACCACGCGCGCCTCGCTGACACGCTGTATCAATCCGCGCATCAGGCCGCACCGGGCTTGCCGAAGCGGCGCGCGAAATCATTGGTGGCGCGCACCAGCGCATCGATGATGCCGGGCTCGGCGGCGGCATGGCCGGCATCGCGGATGATCTGCAGCTCGGCCTCGGGCCAGGCTTCGTGCAGGGCAAAGGCATTGTCCAGCGGACACACCATGTCGTAGCGGCCATGCACGATGACGCCGGGAATGCCCGCCAGTTTGTGCGCCTGGTCCAGCAGCTGGTTGTCCTTGAGGAAAATGCGGTTGATGAAGTAATGCGCCTCGATGCGCGCCAGCGAAAGCGCCACATGCGGATCGGCGAAATGCTCGGCCACGCTGGCATTGGGCCGCAAAGTCGCACACAGGCCCTCCCACACCGACCAGGCCTTGGCGGCTGCCATGCGCGCGATCTCGTCGCTGCCGGTGAGGCGGCGGTAATAGGCGGCGAGGAAATCACCGCGCTCGGCCTCCGGGATCACCTTCACATAATCCGCCCAGTAATCCGGGAACACATGGCTGGCACCATCCTGGTAAAACCAGCGTATGTCCTGGTCGCGACAGAGGAAGATGCCGCGCAGGATGAGGCCGATGACACGGTCGGGATGCGCTTCGGCATAGGCCAGCGCCAGGGTCGAACCCCAGGAGCCGCCGAACACCACCCAGCGCTCTATGCCCAGGAATTCACGCAGGGCTTCGATATCGCCGACCAGCGCCGGCGTGGTATTGCCCTCCAGGTGCGCATGCGGCGTGGAGCGACCCGAACCGCGCTGGTCGAAGAGCACGATGCGGTAACGTTCGGGATCGAAAAAGCGGCGGTTCCAGGGCTGGAAGCCGGCACCCGGGCCGCCATGCAGGAAGAGCACGGGCAGGCCGTCGGGATTGCCGCACTCCTCCACATGCAGGACGTGCGGTGCCTCCACGGCAAAGGCGTGGGTGGCGTAAGGCTGTATCTCGGGAAACAAGGTGTGCATGGCGATTATCTGTGGCAGGCCTGCGAAGACCGCCGAGCTTAGGGGGTATCGCCCGGGCTTGCCATGACTCTGCCGTTAACGGCGCCATTCCAGGCAACACCCGGGCAACACCGCGACGGGTTCTGCACGCGCCGGGCCTGCATTACAATCATCGCTTTTCCGCCGCTCCCTCTCCATCCATAGACCACGGTTTGCCGCCATGACCCTGCCCCTGCTGCTGGACGCCGCCGACTTACAGGCGCATCTGCATGACCCCGAACTGCTGATCGTGGACCTGGGCAAGGAATCGGTGTACCAGCAGGTGCATGTGCCGGGCGCGATCTCCTTCAATGTGAAGACGCTGACCCTGGGCGAGCAGCCGGCCCCCGGCAAGCTGGCGCCGGTGGAACGCCTGTCGGCGGCGCTGTCCGCACTGGGGCTCACGCCGCAACGCCATGTCGTGGTCTACGACGATGAGGGCGGTGCCGCCGCCGGCCGCTTCATCTGGACGCTCGACGTGCTGGGCCACACCCGCTACTCCTTCCTGAACGGCGGCATCCATGCCTGGCTGGCCGCCGGCCTGCCCACGGAAAGCCAGCCGCGCCGCGCCACGCCCAGCCAGTACAACGCCGTGGTGCAGGACGGCCCCAATGCCGACTTGGACTATGTGCTAGCACACCACCGCGACGCCGACCATGTGATCTGGGATGCGCGCACGCCGGAGGAATTCAATGGCAGCCTGGTGCGCGCCCAGCGCAGCGGCCATATTCCCGGCGCCAGGAATTACGAATGGACCCGCGCCATCGATCGTGCGGATTCCCTGCGTGTACGCCCGCTTGAGGATGTGCGCGCGGAGCTGGCGGCGCTAGGCATCACGGCGGACAAAACCGTGGTCACGCATTGCCAGACCCACCACCGTTCCGGCTTCACCTACCTGCTGGGCAAGCTGCTGGGCTTCCCCCGCATCAAGGGCTATGCCGGCTCCTGGAGCGAATGGGGCAACCGGCCCGATACGCCCATCGAATCCTGATTTTTGTTTTAACGACTTTACGGAACCTCCATGTCCCCCGAATCCCGCGACAAGCTGCTTACCCTGATCCAGTATTTCGTGCCCCAGCATCTGCTGTCGCGCGTGGTGGGCTGGGTGGCGGAAACCCGAATCGACTGGATCAAGAACACCTTCATCGGCAATTTCGCGCGGCATTACGGCGTGAATATGGCCGAGGCCGTGGAAGAAAATCCGCTGGCCTATGAAAACTTCAATGCGTTTTTCACGCGTGCGCTGAAAGACGGTGCCCGCCCCATCGACGCCGATGCGCAGAGCATCGTCTGCCCCGCTGACGGCGCCGTATCGCAGCTGGGTGATATCCGCGGCGACGCCGTGTTCCAGGCCAAGGGCCATTACTACAGCCTGGTCGAACTGCTGGGCGGCAGCAGCGAACGCGCGCAGCCTTTTGTCGATGGCAAGTTCGCCACCATCTACCTCTCGCCCAAGGACTACCACCGCGTGCACATGCCCTTCACCGGCACGCTGCGCGAGATGGTGCATGTGCCCGGCGACCTGTTCTCGGTGAATACGCGCACGGCGGAAAACGTGCCGCGCCTCTTCGCCCGCAACGAGCGCGTGGTGGCCATCTTCGATACCGAGATCGGCCCCATGGCCGTGGTCCTGGTGGGCGCCATGATCGTGGCCAGCGTGGAAACCGTCTGGGCCGGCATTGTCGCGCCCGCCCAGCGCCAGGTGCGCAGCACCGATTACCGCGGTGACAACCGTCCGCCCATCGTGCTGGAAAAAGGCGCCGAGCTGGGCCGTTTCCGCCTGGGCTCCACCGCCATCGTCTGCTTCGGGCCGGGCGTGGCGGAATGGCTGCCGGCCTTTCGCGACGGCTCGCCCACCCGCATGGGTGAACGGCTGGGCAGCCGCTTGACCTGAAGCGGGCCGCCCCGCAAGGTCGTGAGACCTTGCCACGGATAGCCGAAACACCGAGATGATGCGTCGCGCCTGTCTCCTACTGCGCCACCTGCTGTGCTGCCTCCTGATGCCGCTGCTGCTTTGCAGCGCGGCCCAGGCCAGCACGCTCATCTCGCAGTCCTTCGCCACCAATCCCACCTGGAACACCGGCACCGGCTGGTTCCGCGGCGGCACCACCAATCCCACCGTCACCGGCGGCTGGCTGCGCCTCACCACCAATAACGGCGACCAGCGCGGCTACGCCTACTACAACACTGCCTTCAACGTTAACCAGGGTTTCACCATCGACTTCGAGTTCGCCAGCTGGGGCGGTGACGGGGCCGACGGCATGATCATGTTCCTGTTCGACGGCTCGGTGACTTCCGGCAATTTCCGCAGCGGTGCGGCGGGTGGCTCGCTGAGCTATGCCAACGACTGCGCCGCCAGCGGTACCGGCGATGCCG
>DASUXS010000418.1:0-10619 GCA_036377855.1 Moraxellaceae bacterium | reverse complement strand
CAGAACCGCCTGGGTGAGCAGGGCGTGCCCGTGCCGCAGGGCTTCGAATACAACTCCGGCACCAACCCGCATTTCCTGAGCGTGCCGGAAGTCATCGAGTTCAATCGTCTCGCCGGGAAATAAACGATGATTCCCTACGGTCGCCAGGACATCACCCAGGACGACATCGATGCCGTC
The DNA here is from genome assembly GCA_036377855.1 of Moraxellaceae bacterium. Taxonomy (GTDB): domain Bacteria; phylum Pseudomonadota; class Gammaproteobacteria; order Pseudomonadales; family Moraxellaceae; genus UBA2031. The sequence goes on along the minus strand of DASUXS010000418.1, from coordinate 10,442 downwards.
ACCGCGGTGCTGCAATCGGACTTCCTGACGCAGGGGCCGGCGGTGCCGCGCTTTGAGCAGGCCGTGGCACGCCATTGCGGCGCCCGGCATGCGCTGGCCGTGAACAGTGCCACCTCGGCACTGCATCTGGCCTGCCTGGCCCTGGACCTGGGCCCGGGTGACTGGCTGTGGACCACGCCCATCACCTTCGTGGCTTCCGCCAACTGCGCGCTGTACTGCGGGGCGCAGGTGGACTTCGTCGACATCGATCCGCGCAGCTACAACCTCTGTCCGCAGGCGCTGGAGCGCAAGCTGGAACAGGCCCAGGCCGAAGGGCGCCTGCCCAAGGTCGTCGTGCCCGTGCATCTTTGCGGACAACCCTGCGACCTGCACGCCATACGCGCCCTGGCTGACCGCTTCGGTTTCCGCATCATCGAAGACGCTTCCCATGCCATCGGCTCACGCTACCGGAACGAAGCCGTGGGCAATTGCCGCTACAGCGACATCACGGTGTTCAGCTTCCATCCGGTGAAGATCATCACCACGGCTGAAGGCGGCATGCTGGTGACCAATGACAGCCAGCTGGCCGAACGCCTGGCGCTGCTGCGCAGCCATGGCATCACCCGCGATCCCGCGCAGATGACACATGCGCCCGACGGCCCCTGGTACTACCAGCAGATCGCCCTGGGCTTCAATTTCCGCATGACCGACCTGCAGGCGGCGCTGGGCACAACCCAGATGCAGCGGCTGGAGCACTATGTCGCCCGCCGCGAGGCCCTGGCCCAACGCTACGACCGCCTGCTTGCCGACCTGCCGCTCACCCTGCCCTGGCAGCATCCGGACGGGGCATCCGCCCGGCATCTCTATGTGATCCGCCTGCAACAGCAGAACGAAAACCGGGGGCATCGCGAAATATTCGAAGCCCTGCGTGCCGACGGCATCGGCGTCAACCTGCACTACATTCCCGTGCACCGGCAGCCTTATTACCAGGGCCTGGGACAGCGCTACGATGCCCTGCCCGAGGCCGAGCGCTATTACCGCGAAGCCATCAGCCTGCCGCTGTATGCCACGCTCAGCGAAGCCCAGCAGGACAGCGTGGTCGCCGCCCTGCGCCAGGCGCTGGCCTCATGAAACTCGCCATCATTCCGGCCCGCGGCGGCAGCAAGCGCATTCCGCGCAAGAACCTGAAACCGTTTTGCGGCCAACCCATCATGGCCTGGTCCATTGCAGCCGCCCTGCAAAGCAGCTGCTTCGACGAGGTGATGGTTTCCACGGACGATGAAGAAATTGCCGCGCTTGCCCGCCGCTGCGGCGCCAGCACGCCTTTTGTCCGGCCCGCCGCCCTCGCGGATGACTACGCCGGCACCGCGGCCGTCATGCGGCATGCCGTGGCCTGGTATGACGAGCAGGGCAGGCGGCCGGAAGCGGCCTGCTGCATTTACGCCACCGCCCCCTTCATACGTGCCCAGGATTTGCGCCAGGGCCTGGCCATCCTGCAGCAGCAGCAGAGCCACTATGCTTTCACGGTGACCAGCTACCCGTTTCCCATCCAGCGCTCGCTGCGCATCACCGCCCGGGGCCGGGTCGAGATGCTGCAGCCGGCACATATGCATACCCGCTCGCAGGATCTTGAAGAGGCTTTCCACGATGCCGGCCAGTTCTACTGGGGAACCGCGGAAGCCTGGCTGGACAGCCAGCCCATCTACGGCCCCGACTCGGTGCCGCTGCTGCTGCCGCGCCACCGCGTCCAGGACATTGACACCCCCGAAGACTGGCGACGTGCCGAACTCATGTTCCAGGCCCTGCAAGCCCAGCCCTCCGACGACACTCCACTGACAGGCCCCACCGTATGAGCTACACGACCGAACAGGAATCTTTCTGGGCCGGCGATTTCGGTACCGATTACATACAGCGCAACCAGGGCGCAGCCCTGCTGGCCGCCAACCTGAACTTTTTCAGCAAGGCGCTGGACAAGGCCGCGGGCGTGAAAAGCTGCATAGAGTTCGGCGCCAATGTCGGCATGAACCTCAAGGCCCTGCAACTGCTGTTTCCGGCTCACGAACAGCATGCCATTGAAATCAATCCCGAGGCGGCACGGCTGCTGGCGGAAACCATTCCGGCCGCCAATATCTTCCAGGGCTCCATCCTGGAGTTCACGCCGCCCCGGCAATGGGACCTGGTGCTGATAAAGGGCGTGCTTATCCACATCAACCCCGAGGCACTGCCGCAGGTCTACGAGCGTCTCTACAAAGCCAGCAGCCGCTACCTGCTGGTGTGCGAGTACTACAATCCCTCGCCGGTGGAAATCAGCTATCGCGGCCATTCGCAGCGCCTGTTCAAGCGTGATTTCGCAGGCGACCTGATGGCGGCCTACCCCGACCTCCGCCTGCTCGACTACGGTTTTGCCTATCGCCACGACCCGTGCTTCCCGCAGGACGACATCACCTGGTTCCTGCTAGAGAAGACGCGCTGAGCGGCGGCCGTCGGCATGGACATGAGCGTTGTCTTCCGCACCGATGCCTCTGCGCGCATCGGCAGCGGCCATGTCATGCGCTGTCTCACCCTGGCAACGGCATTGCGCGCCACAGGCGCCCAGTGCCGCTTCATCTGCCGCGCCCATTCCGGCCACCTGGCCGCCGTCATACGCCAGCAGGGCTTTGCCTGCGACCTGCTGCCAGCGCCCGATGAGGAAGCCGTTGCCGGCAACTACAGCAGCTGGCTGGGCACCACGCCCGCCCGGGATGCCGAACAGTGCGCGGCGCTGCTGGCCGGCGCAGCGGTGCACTGGCTGGTGGTGGACCACTATGCGCTGGATGCCGCCTGGGAGTCGGCGCTGCGTGCGCACTGCAGACAGCTGCTGGTCATCGACGACCTCGCCAACCGCGCGCATGACTGCGATCTCCTGCTGGACCAGAACCTGGGCCGCGAGGCCGCCGCCTATGCCCCGCTGCTGCCCGCCCACGCCCGCTGCCTGACCGGTCCGCACCATGCCCTGCTGCGGCCGGAATTCGCCCGCCACCGTGACGCCAGCCTGGCCAGGCGCCACGCGCCCTCACTGCGCCGCCTGCTGGTGACCATGGGGGGCACGGACCCGGACAACATCACCGCCCTTGTCCTCGACATCCTGTCGCGCTGTGCGCTCCCGGCGGACAGCCACGTCACGGTGGTGATGGGGGCTACGGCGGCCGGGCTGCCCCGGGTCCGGCAGCTGGCCCCGACCCTGCCCTGGCCCTGCGAAGTCAGGGTCAACGAAACCGACATGGCGGGCCTGAACAGTGCCTGCGATCTGGTGATAGGGGCCGCCGGCAGCAGCGTTTGGGAACGTTGCTGCCTGGGCGTACCATCGGCCCTTGCCATCCTCGCGGATAACCAGCAACGCATCGCCCAGGCCCTGGCCCAGGCCGGAGGCTGCTGGTATCTCGGGCCCCCGACCGATCTTGCAGACACCCTGCCGGCCATGCTGGCGACCGCCACTCCCGGCGCGCTGACCGCCATGAGCCGGCAGGCTGCGCAGATCACCGACGGACAAGGCACCGCACGTGTCATCGCCGCCATGAGCCACCGCCATGACTGACTCCCCTGCTTCCAGTTCCGGCAGCCTGCGTCCGCTGCGCCAGGAGGACCTCGAGCTCATCCTGGCCTGGCGCAACCATGACGATGTGCGGCAGTACATGTATAACCGCCACCTCATCAGTGCGGCGGAGCACAGCCGCTGGTTTGCCCAGTGCCAGTCGCAGCCCGGACGCCATCTCCTGCTCTATGAGGAGGCCGGACAGCCGCAGGGCTTCGTGAACTTCGCCCCCACCCGTTTCGCCGGCGTTGTCGAATGGGGCTTCTATGCCGCCGTCGGCGCGGCGGCCGGTACCGGCCGCCGCCTCGGCCAGGCCGCCATGAACCATGCCTTCCTGCAGCTGGGCCTGCACAAGGTGTGCGCGGAGGCGCTGGACAGCAACGCGCGTTCGCTGCGCCTGCACGAGGCGCTGGGCTTCCAGCGCGAAGGCCTGCTGCGTGAGCACTACCACGATGGCAGCCGCTACCACTCGATCATCTGCCTAGGCCTGCTCAGCCAGGACTGGGCCGGCCACCACTGAGGAATCCACGATGTCCCGGCTCCCCGCCATCACCATTGCCGGTCGCCGCATTGCCGCCGACGCGCCCCCGTACGTGATTGCCGAACTCTCCGCCAACCACAACGGCAGCCTGGAAACGGCGCGCCACATCATCACTGCCGCCCGGCAGGCCGGTGCCGATGCCGTCAAGCTGCAAACCTACCGGCCCGACACCATCACGCTGGACTGCGACAACGAGGAATTCCGCATACGCGGCGGACTCTGGGATGGCCGCACGCTTTATGAGCTGTATGAAGAGGCCCATATGCCCTGGGACTGGCATGCCCCGCTCTTTGAGCATGCCCGCGCCTGCGGCATCACCATTTTCAGCTCTCCCTTCGACCGGACGGCAGTGGACCTGCTGGAAGACCTCAACGCACCGGCCTACAAGATCGCCTCCTTCGAGGCCATCGACCTGCCCCTGATCCGCTATGCCGCCGGCACCGGCAAGCCCATGATCATTTCCACCGGACTGGCCAGCGCCGAGGAAATCGCTGAAGCGGTCGCCGCCGCCCGGGACGGAGGCTGCCGCGAACTCGCCATCCTGCATTGCGTGTCGGGTTACCCGGCCCCGGCCAGCGATTACAACCTGCGCACACTGTCGGACATGATCCAGCGCTTTGGCCTGGTGACGGGCCTCTCCGACCACACCCTCGACAACACGACGGCCATTGCCAGTGTCGCGCTGGGTTCCGCCCTGATCGAAAAGCACTTCACCCTGGATCGCCAGGGCGGCGGACCCGATGACTCGTTTTCGCTGGAGCCCGCCGACCTGGCAAAGCTCTGCCAGGATGCGCGGGCTGTGTGGCAGGCATTGGGAGGGGTCAACTACGGTTTGAAATCCAGCGAGCGCGGCAACATCCAGTTCCGTCGTTCGCTTTATTTCGTGAAGGATTTGCAGGAGGGGGAACGCATTACGGCTGACGCCGTGCGCAGCGTGCGTCCCGGTAACGGCTTGCCGCCAAAATTGCTGGATCAGGTGGTGGGCATGACTGCCGCCAGGGCCATACGCAAGAACACTCCTGTCAGCAACGATTGCCTGCGCCCTTCAGGCGCCAAGCCGGCGTGAACGGCGCTGCCTGGGCGCTGCGGGGAGACGGTTCACGCCAGGGGCTGCGTGCAGGCATTGATGATGCCTTTCTGCCGGCGCGACAAGCCGTCATACAGCCAGTCACCCGCCGCCACCCGTAGCGGCCGGATATTGAAAAACAGCCAGGACGTATACAGCGTGGTCGAGCTGAAACCGACCAGCCGGACCTGCTCCGGATTCGTCTCCAGCAACAGCAGCTCCAGCGGAGTGCCCGGGGCAATGACCCGGTAGCCTGCGTACTTTTCCAGGCCCTCAATGGGATGCGGCTTGATCACCAGCTGTTCACGGCCGCCGGCATTGTCGGCCACGGCCAGCAGCAGCTGCCGGAAACGGTCCGCATCCATCTTGCCCAGCTCGTACAGGGGCGTCGACATGAAAAGGGTGCAGGGCAGCGGCAGGGGCGGCTCCGTGCGCCGCGCTCCCGCCAGCGCCGGCAGCACCGCCTTGTAGGCCGCCACCACCTCCGGCCGGGGCAACCAGCTGCGGCGATCGAACAGCTGCCAGTACTCCCTTTTCCGGGGCAGGAAATACACCATTTTCGCCAGGCGCGTGAACAGGGCGGCGGCCGCGCGCTGCAGCGTGAGCGTGCCCTGGGCCCGCCACTCCCGCCACAGCGCGCTCAGCACCTGCCACTCGCCGCCATAGGACCCTATGCCCTCTTCCGTGACGATGACGCGGTGCCGGATGCCATGGCGGTGCAATTCCAGCGCGGGACGCAGCGGATATTGCTGCGGCGTCACCAGCACCACCGGCCGGCCACGGGCACGGACACCGGGCAGGTATTCCGCCAGCCCGGCACTGTCGCTGCAAAAACTCACGCGCTCGGCCAGCGTCTCCGCCACGGCCTGGGGAAACGCGACGGTATTGCCGAAAAACGAACCGCCCCGGACAAAAATGACATGGGCCGGCCGCTCGGGCAGGCTGTGCAGATAAGCCAGGACCCCGAGCAGGTGATACCAGGTCGTGTATTCACAGATCAGCTCACTGCCGGTTTCAACCTGCTTCATCACCCGTCATCCCCTGCCTGCCGCCTGGGCAAAAACCTCGCGATAAGAACGGACCATCTGCTCCTGGGAAAACTCGCGCAGCACCCGCTCCCGGTTGAAGGCCCCCATCTCTTCGCGAAGGCCCGGGCTTTCTATCAGGCGCTGCAAATATCCCAGCATCTCGTGGCGATTGCCGCGCTGGAAAAGGAAGCCGCCTTTGCCATGCACGATCTGCTCGGGCAGCGAGGCACAGTCCGTGGCCACCACGGGCATGCCGCAGGCCATGGCCTCCAGCACCGCCAGGCTCAGGCCTTCGCGTATGGTGGGCAGCAGCAGGATGTCGCAGTCGCGGTAGATTTCCGGCATGCGCGCATGCGGCACGCGCTCCATGCCCACCAGTCCGGGCAACTCCGGCACACTGGCGCGGGCACTGCGGCGCATGCCCCGGGTGTAGTGGATGCTGGCCTGGGGCGGCAGCATTTCCGCCAGCGCCAGCACATCGCCGAAACCCTTGTTGCCAATCGGGTTCCCGGAAAAAAGAATCTTCACCGCCGGCCGCCCGCGACGGGAGTCCGGCGGCGTGAAGCGCGCCGTATCGACGCCGTTGCGGATCACGGTGAGGCGTTCGCCCAGGCCCCAGTCGCGCTGGATGAGGGAGGCCGTGAAAGCGCTGACCGCTGTCGCCAGGTGCGCCCGGCGCAAGGCCGCCGCCATCGCGGGACGCATGATGCGCTGGTAGAAGAGGCGTTTGAGCCGCGGTGCCGCGGCCAGATATCCGGCGTCGAGGTAGTAACCGTGGAAGGTGGCCACCAGGGCGGAATCACGATGGGCCAGCCAGGGTCCCAGGTCAGGGGTGGCGTGGGTCACCGGAACGGCAGGGGCATCCAGCAGGGCGAGCAGGGGCGGGAAAAAGCTGACCTCGGGAGGCAGCCGGCGCACGCTGTAATCCGGGATGGCCTGCGCCAGCTGCTCATGCAGGACGATGACGCCACTGCCCTCGACCACGGGCGAGTAAACACGCAGATCCCCCATGCCGCCTCCCCTTGGCCTCCCCTGGAGGTCCGTTAACATCCCATAAGCAAAAAGGGCAGCCCTTCGCAGGACCGCCCCTTTTTCAAGTATGGTGCCGGCAATAGGAGTCGAACCTACGACCTTCGCATTACGAATGCGCTGCTCTACCAACTGAGCTATGCCGGCGCGCCCGTCAGGTGAGGCTTGGGCCATCCACCCGGTCAGTGCGGCGCGCATTCTAGCCAATGCTCTTGGCCTTCGACAAGACAGCCCATGCGACAACACTAATGAGGCAAAAGTGACGTTTTTTGTCAGTTGATCCGGAGCCCTCTTCAGACACAACCCGCCAAACGGCCTGTTTCCGCCGCTGGCCGACCCCGGACTGATGCCTGCATCACAAAAAAGCAGGCCTGCTTGTATTGGCATCCTACGTGCATTAGCCTTGCACAGCGCTTTTTGCCATCCGCAAAAGCATGCTCGAGCGTGACAACAAAACCATTCTCTTTTGAGGAGAGACACCATGAAAGCGATGCAAAAGGGTTTTACCCTTATCGAACTGATGATCGTGGTTGCGATCATCGGCATCCTGGCCGCTGTGGCCATCCCTGCCTACCAGGACTACACCATCCGTACCAAGGTTTCTGAAGGCCTGAGCCTGGCTTCCGGCGCCAAGACCACCGTGGCTGAAACCCGTCTGTCCCTGGGCCGCTGGCTCGGTACCGGTACCGCCGCTGTGAACACCTCCTACGGTCTGGCCCTGCCGGCCTCCATCACCGGCAACAACGTGCAGTCCATCAGCGTTGCTGGCACCACCGGCCTGATCACCATCACCTATGACAAGGACGTGGCCATCAAGGGCAAGATCCTGACCCTGAAGCCCACCGTGACCGCTGGCGGCATCAAGTGGAACTGCAGCAGCACCGCAGGCTCCGGCTCTGGCGTGCTGAACAAGTACCGCCCGGCCAACTGCCGTAACTGATACTCGGTATCAGCAAAAAAGGGGCCCAATCGGGCCCCTTTTTTACGGGCGCATGTATCATGGCCCGCAGTGCAAACACCCCCATCACTCCTGATCCGGCCAAGACCATACTGCTGACTGCCATCCGGCCCCTGCATCCATGCCCCGCAAGCACCACGACCTCCTCATCGGCCTTCTTCTACTGGGGCTGCTAGCGCTCAATGTCTGGACCTTCTTTCCCGGACTGGGAGGCAGGTTCATCTTTGACGACCTGCCCAATCTGCTGCCCTGGTCTGCGCTGGGTGACATCGACAGCTTCAGCAAATTGCAGGCCTTCATCTTCTCCAGCAAATTCCTGCCCGGACGGCCGCTGGCGCTCTTGAGCTTCCTGGTTGATGACCAGAGCTGGCCTCCCAGTGTCTATGCGCTGAAGGCAAGCAACCTGGCCCTGCATCTGGTCAATATCTGCCTGGTTTTCTGGCTGAGCAGCAAATTGCTGGCCCGGATGCTGCCGGAGCAGTCCCGCAACAACATCCTGCTGCTCAGCCTCGGGGTTGCCGCGATATGGGGCCTGCACCCCATGCAGGTGTCCACCGTCTCCTACATCATCCAGCGCATGTGCCTGCTGAGCACCACCTTCTCGCTCATCGCCCTGCTGCTGTTCATGCAGGGACGCGAGCAGCTGGAACTCCAGCCGCGCAGAGCCCTTGCCCTGTGCAGCCTGGGCATAGGCCTGTTCGTCCCGCTCGCCATTCTCACCAAGGAAACCGGACTGCTGATCTGCGCCTTTGCGCTGCTGATCGAGCATTTCTGTTTCGTGAAAAACAACACCACGCCGTGGCGCCTGTGGCGGCTGCTGTTCCTGTCACTGCCCCTGCTGCTGTTCCTGGTCTACTGCCTCATCACTTACCGCTTCTTCACCGTCGGTTTCCAGATACGCGACTTCAATGCGCTGGAACGCCTGCTGACCCAGGGCCCCGTGCTGGTGGACTACCTGCACAAGCTGGTGCTGCCGACGTTCAACAGTGGCAGCCTGTTCTACGATAATTTCCCGGTGTCACGCTCCCTGATCCAGCCTCCGGCCACCCTGCTGGCATGGCTGTTCATCGCGGGGCTGCTCGCCCTGGCCTGGAAAATCCGCCAGCGCCATCCCGCCATCGCCTTCGGCCTGCTGTTCTATTTTTGCGGTCACCTCATGGAGTCGACCGTTCTCCCCCTGGAAATCTATTTCGAGCACCGCAACTATCTGCCGCAGCTGGGCCTCTGGATCGCCCTGGCCGGCGCCGTGAGCCTGCTCGGCAAGAAGTCCCTGAAAGCAATTGCCGGCACTGCGCTTGCGCTATGGTTCCTGCTGCTGGTTTTCATTTCCCACAACAATGCCTGGCTGTGGGGCAATCCAGACCTGCAAGCGGCTGCCTGGTACAAGAGCAATCCCGGTTCGCTGCGCACCACCCTGGTCTACGTCAACGCACTGATGCGCAGCAACCAGGCAGAACTCCTCGAGCAAACACTGGCGCAGGGCCGCCGCGATTTTCCGGGCAGCATGAACCTGCTGCTGACGCAGCGCATCGTGGCCTGCTTTGGCAGGAACCAGCCCACCCGCTTTGACGACCTGCCCGGCATCGCCCGGCACGCCGACTATGACAACAGCCTGGTCTCCACCCTTCACAACCTGAGCCAGCAGCCCGTGACGCGCGCCGGCGCGGCCAATGGCTGCATCGCGCCCCCTCCTGCGCTGATCGCCGCCACCTACAAGGGCCTGCTGGCCAATGCCGCATACAAAGGCAGCTGGGGCACCATCTACCAATACCTGGGGGAGATGGCGCAGTCCGCCCGGGATACAGCGCTGGCCGCCTCCTGCTACCAGCAGGCATTCCGCTACAACGCGAATCCGATTTATGCATTCCGGGCGGCACAGCAGCTGGCGCTGCTCGACAGGCAGGTGGAGGCCCTGCAATACCTTGCGGAAACCAAACGCACCCTTTCCTGGCGGGACCGCATGATGAATCCTGATTTCCCGGAAAGGATACGAAAGGCCAGGGAGAAACTGGCCGTGAGCAAGGCGGGGACCGCGGAATGATCCCTCCTTCCAGGCTCATTGCATTCGGCGCTTTCCTGCTTGTGGTCGCCTGGGTCTACCTGCCTGGCCTGCATGGCTCCTGGCTGGTGGATGACATCACCAACCTGGAGATCTTCCAGTCCTACAACCCGCACAATGCCCCTTACCTCGAGCTGGTTTTCGGCAACGGTTCCGGCCCGCTGGGCAGGCCGGTGGCCATGGCAAGTTTTGCCCTGAACCACATGGCCGG
>DASUXS010000417.1:0-3559 GCA_036377855.1 Moraxellaceae bacterium | reverse complement strand
GCAGCATTTCCTCCACCACCGATTTGTCATAGGCCAGCGCCGGCAGGCTGGCGGCCAGCAGCAGCGCAGGCAGGAGGAAACAGCGCAGGAAAAAAGATCGCGACATCATGCAAGCCTCGGCAGGGTTGTTATTGGAGGTTTATATATTTAACGACCTGGCACTCATTGCGGAGCCGTCATCCCCGCGCAGGCGGGGATCTCCCGAATTCTGGCAGGGCTTTTTAAAGGCCCGCTGTAAGCCATGGAGATCCCCGCCGAAGTTTATGCCCTGTGGGTACGGGGATGACGACGTTGAGGGCGTTAATTTATTTAGCAGCCGCAGCGGAGGTCGCCGCCACCGGCGCCACGGCATCAATGAATTCCATCACCGCGATGGCGCTGACCTCGGGAATCTCCACCATGGGCATATGCCCCACATCGGCAAAGGTCCGCACCCTTACGCCCGGCACATAGCGCTGGAAGAGTTTGGCATTGTCCGGATGCAGCACACGGTCCTTCTCGCCCCAGAGCACCAGGGTGGGCGGCTTGATGTCGGGCAGGTCCAGCATGAGGAAGTCCAGGTCTTCCACCAGCACTTCATTGAAGATGCGCAGATGCAGGGCGCGGTCCTTCATGGCGCGTTCGCCCAGGAACTCCACCACCGGCCGCGTCAGCAGCGGGCGGCGGTAAGTGGCGAAATCAATGAGCGCGTCGAAATCATCCTGCTTGTTGATCACCAGCGGGCTGTTGCCCATCACCACCAGGCGATCCATGTCGCTGGTCTTGTAATGCACGCCGGAAGCGGCCATCAGCGTCAGGCTGCCCACCAGCTCCGGCTGCAGCAAGGCCATCTTGGCGGCGATGCCGCCGCCCATGGAATTGCCGATCAGGTGCACCTTCTTCACCTTGAGCGCCTGCAGCAGGGAGAGCATGCGTTTGGCCTGGGCGAGATAGCCGTAATCGGCATCGACGGGACGCGGGCTGCGGCCAAAGCCCAGCTGGTCGGGCACGATGATGCGGTAGTCGGCGTCGCGGAAAACGCGGGCGAAGAACAGCCAGCTCAGGCTGCTGTCGCCGAAGTCATGCAGGAAAAGGACGGTGCGGGCGGCCTGGATCTTGTCGTTGTCCAGGTAGGACAGCTTCTGGCCGTCGATGCTGATCTCGCGGCGCTTGAGTCCGGCAATGGTTTCCTGGCTGGCGATGGTGTCCTCGACCACGGCCTTGTCATAAGCCTGGGCCGTGAGGACGGGAGCCGTCAGCAGGAGGACGGCCAGCAGCAGCCGTTGCAGCAGGGACATGGTCAACCCCGTTCTTGTTCTTGTATGACGCGTATTCTTGTCAGCGACGGCAAAAAAGCCGTGGCCGTGCAGTGGGCATCGTGACACAGGCCGGGGGCTGTCCGCATGGCAGAAATAACCGGCCACCGCGTCAGATGGGCAAGCCCGTCCTCAACCGCCCTGCTCTCTGCCACCGATGACCTGCGGCTCCATCTCCAGCAGGACGCCGAACTTCGCCTGCACGTCGGCCTGTATGGCCTGCGCCGCCGCCAGCACATCGGCACCGGTGGCGCCGCCGTGATTGACCAGCACCAGGGCCTGCTTTTCATAAGCACCCACCGGACCCAGGCGCCGCCCCTTCCAGCCGGCCTGGTCGATAAGCCAGCCCGCGGCCAGCTTCACGCAGCCATCCTGGGGATAGGCCACGACACCGGGAAAAGCCTGCTTCAGCCTTTCATACGCCGCCACCGGCACTACCGGATTCTTGAAAAAGCTGCCGGCATTGCCCAGCACCTCGGGGGAAGGCAGCTTGCGCCGGCGTATGGCGATGACGGCCGCCGCCACATCCAGCGGCGTGGGCTGCGCCACCTGGCGCGCGGCCAGCTCGGCCTGGATGTCGCCATAGCCCAGTACCAGCTGCGGCTGGCGCGGCAGGCGGAAACGCACGCGCGTGATGATGTACTGTCCCTGCAGCTCCTGCTTGAAGACGCTGTCGCGATAGGCGAAGCGGCATTGGGCATGGGAGAACTCGCGCAGCTGGCCGCTGGCGATCTCCACCGCCGTGAGGGAGTGGAAACGGTCGGTGATCTCGACGCCGTAGGCACCGATATTCTGTATGGGGGCCGCGCCCACCGAACCGGGAATCAGCGACAGGTTTTCCAGGCCATACCAGCCCTGCGCCAGCGTGTGCTGCACGAAGTCATGCCAGACCTCGCCCGCCGCGGCTTCCACCACGACATGTTCAGGATTTTCTTCCACGCAACGAATGCCGCGCATGGCAGGGTGCAGCACCAGGCCGTCGACATCGCCGGCCAGCACCACATTGCTGCCACCGCCCAGCACCGTCAGCGGCAGCGCACGCGCCGCCACCTCGGCCAGCAGCGCCACCAGCTCGTCCTCGCTTTGCGGTGCCGCGAAATAGCGGGCGCGCGCGGGAATGCCGAAGGTGTTGCAGCGGGTGAGCGGGAAGTTTTCCTGGAGCTTCATGGTCAACAGCCGCAGCCGAAAACGCCCTGCTTTTTCAGCAGCGTGCGCAACAGGGCGTCACTGCCCTCCTCCACCAGGTCCAGCACGGCATCGAAACCATCGGCGCCGCCGTAGTAGGGATCGGGCACGTCCCGGCCTTCATGGCCGGGCAGGTAATCCAGGAACAGCGCGGCCTCGGCCTTGGGGTTGCGGGCAAAGCTCTGCAATTTCTTCACATTGGCCAGCACGGACTGTTCCATGCAGAGAATGTAGTCGAAGCGCTCGAAGTCCACCGGGCTGACCTGGCGGGCACGCAGGCCCGACAAGGCATAACCGCGCTCCGCGGCATGTTTCTGCGCGCGACGGTCCGGCGGCTCGCCGGCATGCAGGGCACTGATGCCGGCGGAGTCCGCCTTCAGCATCGCGCCCCAGCCGGCTTTTTCCAGTTTCTGGCGGAACACGGCCTCGGCGGTGGGGGAACGGCAGATATTGCCGATGCAGACAAAAAGAACGCTGACGGTATCGCCCATGGTCAACCTGCCAGCAGCGCGCGTACGCGCTCCAGGTCTTCGGCGGTATCCACGCCGGGCGGCAGCTCCACGGCGGCGACATCGACATGGATTTTCACGCCGTGGTAGAGCGCACGCAGCTGCTCCAGCGCTTCCAGCTGTTCGATTTCCGCCGGCGCCCAGCCCACATAGGCATGCAGGAAGGCGACACGGTAGGCATAGATGCCGAGATGGCGCAGATAAAGATCGCTTTTGGGCAGTTGTGACTTGTCCTTGGCAAACAGGTCGCGCGCCCAGGGCAGAGGCGCACGGCTGAAATACAGGGCATTGCCGTGTACATCACGCACCAGCTTGACGATATTGGGATTGAAGAGCTGCGCGGCATCGCTGAGCGGCTCGGCCAGGGTGGCGATGCCGGCCTCGGGCGCAGCGGCGAGGTTGGCGGCGACCTGGTCGATGACGGCGGGCGGAATCAGCGGCTCGTCGCCCTGCACGTTCACCACGATGGTGTCGGCGGACCAGCCCGACTTGCGCGCGACCTCCTGCAGGCGGTCGGTGCCCGAGGGATGCGCGGACGAGGTCATGACCACCTGCGCGCCAACGGCGCGG
>DASUXS010000416.1:0-4560 GCA_036377855.1 Moraxellaceae bacterium | reverse complement strand
ACATCGATTTCCTGAACATATATCGGGTACGTTTCAGCCGTTATGACAATACAGCAGGGAGCTGGGATAGCCCGCAGTTGCTCAATGGCAGTTGCCATTCCGTGACGCATCCATCGGTGGCTGTGGCGGCGAATGGCAATGCTGTCGTGGCTGCCAGCAACAACTGCGATGGCGTGCACGTGATGGCTGCGCCGTGGACGACTTCCGGTGGCTGGGGACAGCAGGAATTGGTGTTTGCTTCCGCTTATTCGATACCGCCCTATCCGTGGAGCGTTATCACAAGCGCTGGCGTGCCGATGATTATTGCGCCTGTCACGAGTGACGGCTCTTTGCAGTCAAGTCGACGCGTTGCGGGGCAGTGGGGCGGACTGGAAGAGGCCTCGGGCGCAAGCCGGGGAGATCGCGCCAAACTGGTTCCCCTTCCAGGAGGCGATGTGCTGGCCATCTGGTACGGGACAGACGGATTCCACAGGTCCAATGTTTACAAGGCCGCCCCGTAGTGGGCGGCGATGCCATGCATCGATGTTTGCAGGCTTATGTTGAAAGCGCCTGCAAATATCGCAGTGCCTGTATTTTCTTGTGCAGGAAAGAGTGGGACTTGTGATCTGTCTTTGATGTCATGGTAAAAAAATACGCAGAGTGTCAGGTATTTCACAAAAATTTCATGACATGACTTTCGACACTGTTTCGGTCTTGGTACTGCGGCGAATCTGCCATCCGATTTCAGCAATGATTGGAGGGAGCCATCATGAAGTCAGAAAATCTTCTGACGGGAATCGCTGTGGTGGGCACATGCTTTTTCGTGCTCACCGCCTGCGGTGGAGGCGACGGCAGCGAGAGCAGCAGTGCAAGTGCTGCCACCAGCGCGTGGATTACGCCGCTTACTTTGTCGCGTGTTGATGGTGATGCCGATGGTCCCAGCCTGGCGGCAGGCGCTGATGGCGAAGTCGCTGTGGTGTGGTCGCAGTATGACGATACCCTGGCCAGCCCGGCTTACACGCTCTGGCTCAGATACGGAAAAGACGGTGCTGGCTGGAGTGAGGCCAACTCGCTTGCAAACGCAGCCAGCCCGGCCCGGCATCCCGTGTTGTCCATGGCGGCAAATGGCAATAACCGCATCGCCTGGCCCTCATTGTTCAACGAAGCCAGCAGCCTCAAGCCGGCCTGCGGGCAATTCCAGAAACCGGCCACGGCTGCGGCTGCGCTCACGCTTGATCCGCCCTGGATCTGTATCACTGAAGTTGGCGCCACTAACACGCTGGCGGTGAGCTATGACTTGAGCTTCGCCAGTAATCTGACGCTCGCCACGTATATGAAAGGCGGTGTGCTCAAGGCGCTGTATGGAGGCTCGGCCGGTATGTATAGCGGCACCACGGTCACGCTCTCCGGTGCTGCCACGGCTAGCCAGCCGCAACTCCTGCGCCTGCCTGACAACAAGGCGCTCGCCGCCTGGTGCGAAAACGGCAAGCTCAGCTCGCGTGAATTCCAGACCAATCCTGATAGCTGGGCCGGGGTGGCTGAGGGCGTCAATTGTGGTGACAAGAATCTGCGCTTGGCCTTGAGTCCTGATGGCACTCGCGTCGCGGCGGTGAGTCAATTCAATTACAAGGGCCAGATGAATGTCTGGCGCTACCTTGGCGGCTTTTGGAGCGATGTCGGGGGGAGCCTGCCCTATCCGCATGACAGTATCTATCCGCCGGCCATCGCCATAGACAACAACGATCGCCTGCTTCTGGTCTGGGCTTCTTATGACAATGTCAGCGAGCGCCGCAGCCTCTGGGCCAGTGTCGGCACGCGCAGCTATGTCGGCTCGCCTGTATTGATTCCGGTTGACAGCTGGAGCGAGCCCGTCCGTCTCGACAATCCCGCGCTGGGTGATGTTGCTTATCCGCAGCTTGCCATGGACAGAAAAGGCGATGCCTATGTCGTGTGGACGCAGCACGACATCAATGGCTGGGATCTTTATGCGCGCCACTTCAATGCCTCCGGTGTCTCATGGGGTGGCATCGAGGCGCTTGATACAGCGAATGATGATGCCTACAAGCCGCAAATCGTTTTCGACAGCAAGGACAAGGCCATCGTGGCCTGGGGTTTCGTCAAGGGTCGCTACGACGATACGGTTTCCGGCATACGGGCAACACGGCACAAATAAGTAATTACGGCTTTTCGTGGCGCAAAGCAAGAAGGCCGGCATATGCTGGCCTTCTTTTCGCTATTTTGGCTGCTTTGGCGGTCTCTGATAGCGCCGCCATTTTCTGAAGATATTCTTGTTTCTAATAGGATTTTTTCACAAATTCTGATTTGAGTTTCATGGGGCCGATACCGTCGATTTTGCAATCAATGTTATGGTCGCCATCGATAAGCCTTATGTTTTTAACTTTTGTTCCTATCTTTACAACAAGTGATGTCCCTTTGACCTTGAGATCTTTGATTACCGTTATGGTGTCGCCATCGGTCAATACATTGCCATTTGCATCCTTAATGGCGATATCGCGGCTCTCGTCTGTGAGGCTGGCTAAGCGCCATTCATGCCCACATTCAGGGCAGACGAGCGTCTCACCGTCCTCATAAGTAAAGACGGACTTGCATTCGGGACAGTTTGGCAAACCACTCATGAGTTAAATCTCTTCTATCATTAATTTTTTAACAGATTAAAAGCAGTACTGCGCATTCAGGCCGACGCTTCTAGCATTTCCATCTTTTAACCTTCACGCAGCATTCCTAAAACCCGTTGGCCGTTGGCGGCGCAGGCCAGCCCTTCAGGTTTGTTTTCTATGCCTGCGATGGCTACCAGCAGTTGGGCCCGGGTCTGGGTGAGGCGGGCCTGCATGGCGTCGATGTCGGCCAGCTTGCGTTTGAGGGCGGTGAGCAGCTCATCGTGCTTCCAGCCCTCCGTGCCCATGGGCAGCAGGTGGCGGATTTCCTCCAGGGAGAAACCGGCGCCCTGGGCACCCGCAATGATTTCCAGAATCCATACTGCTTCGGGCGGATAGTCGCGATAGCCGTTGGCCTGGCGCTCCACGGCCTTGAGCAGGCCGCTGGCCTCGTAGAAGCGGATGCGGGAGGCGGTCAGGCCGGTCTGTTTGACCAGTTCACCGATTTTCATGGTCGGCCTCGCATGGGGTGTTGACATTCAACTTAACTTTAACCTTATGGTTTGGCCGTGAGCAAGCCAACAGAGGCAACAAGGTGAAGCCATGAACATCTTCGACAAACTGCTGCTGCCCAATGGCGCGACCCTCCCCAACCGCCTGGCCAAGGCGGCCATGGAAGAAAACATGGCCGACACGGACCAGGGGCCGTCCGAGGACCTGATGCGCCTTTACCAGGCCTGGGCCGACGGCGGAGCGGGGCTGATCATCACGGGCAATGTGATGGTCGACAGCCGCGCCATGACGGGCCCTGGCGGTGTCGTGCTGCAGGACGAGGCGCAGTTGGAGAAATTCAGACGCTGGGCCCGGATCGGTCGTTCCCGCGGCGCGCAATTCTGGCTGCAGATCAATCATCCCGGTCGCCAGATGCGGGCTAACCTGGGCCAGCCGACCTGGGCGCCGTCTGCCATTGCGCTGGACCTGGGCACCATGTCCAAACATTTCAATACGCCGCTGGCGATGACGCCGGCCATGATCGCGGAGGTGGTGCAGCGCTTTGCCCGTACTGCGCAGCTGGGCGAGCAGGCCGGGTTCACCGGCGTTGAGATTCATGCAGCGCACGGCTATCTGCTGAGCCAGTTTCTGTCTCCCTTAAGTAACCAGCGCACAGACCAGTGGGGCGGTGCGCTGGAGAACCGTGCGCGCCTGTTGCTGGACATCGTCAAGGCCGTGCGCGCCGCGGTGTCGCCGCAGTTTGCCGTAGCAGTGAAACTCAATTCGGCAGATTTCCAGCGTGGCGGCTTCAGTGCCGACGAGGCCCGGCAAGTAGTGGAAATGCTGAATGGCCTGGCGGTGGACCTGGTGGAGCTGTCAGGTGGCAGTTATGAAGCGCCGGCCATGCAGGGGCAGGCGCGTGATGGCCGCACACTGGCGCGTGAAGCCTATTTCCTGGAATTCGCGCGCGATATCCGCAGGGTGGCAAAAATGCCGGTGATGGTGACGGGCGGCATACGTCGTCGTGCGGTCGCTGAGGACGTCGTGCACAGCGGCGTGGACATGGTGGGCATGGCCACGGCCCTGGCGATAGAGCCGGACCTGCCGCGCAGCTGGCAGGCTGGTAAAGACAATGCGCCGGCCCTGGCCCCCATCACCTGGAGAAACAAGACACTGGCTTCGCTGGCGAATATGGCGGCGGTCAAGTTCCAGCTGCGCCGGCTCAGCCAGGGCCGCGTACCGCATCCCACGGTATCGCCGCTACGCGCGTTGATCGTGCAGCAAACCGCGAATGCCAGCCGCACGCGCTGGTACCGGCGCCGCATGGCACAGGCTGCCGGTCGCTGATCCCTCCTCCCTTCGCAAGGTCCGTAAACATGAACAGGCAGATGACGCAGGTTGAATTCGGTACGCAGACGGTCGCGGTGCCGGCGGGTGGCTACTATGACCGCTTCCGCATGAATCCGGACCTGGA
>DASUXS010000415.1:0-3210 GCA_036377855.1 Moraxellaceae bacterium | reverse complement strand
ATGCCGGCGACTTCAACACCGGCAGCAGAGCTGGCGGCAGCGATGGTTGCAGAGGGCACGCCCTTCTCGGCGGCCACGGCGGCAATGGATTCAGCCTGGCGCGGAGCAACCTTGAAGGCAGCGGTGAGCACGTCGCTGGGAGAGGCCTTGGCGTCCAGGGCGGTCTTGACGTACTGGGTGGTCTTGTCCGGCTGGTCGGAAATGACAGCTTCCATGATGGACTTGGTCTGCTGCGGGGCAGAGCGCAGGGCCTGGGTCAGGATGGTGTCAGCCTGGTTCGGGGAGGTACGCATGGCCTGGGGCACGAACTTGGAGCCGTCCACGCCCTCAGCCAGTGCACGCTGCACGATGGGCACGGTGTAGTAGCTGGGGGACTTGACGATGGCGGTCGGCACAATCACGCCAGCCTTTTCCGGGGCACCCTGCAGGGCGGCAGCCACGACCTGGGCGGGGTTCAGGTTGTACTGACGACCCAGGGAAGCGGAAACGATGTTGGCGGCCTGGTCCGGGTTCAGCTGGATAGCGGCCGTGATGGCGGCATAAGCCTGTTCCGGAGAGGCTTCAATGACCTGCTTCAGGGCAGCATCCACAGAGATGTTGCTGGCCAGGGCATTGGTGAAGACCTGCTGCATGGGCAGATTGGCTTTCAGATCGGATTCGATGCTGGCGTGGGCCAGACCCAGCGGCAACACGAGGCCAAGGGCCATTCCTATCAGTGTGCGGCGCATGATAACTCCTTTGGTTGGGGCGGCCAGCGATAGCCAAGACCCGCCGATTATATGCTTCGTAAAGCCAAATACAACGTCAGTACCAGCGCATTTCACCGGTGTGATGCACCTTGTATCGCAAGTGTCATGCCAGGACTGCCACATCTTCCCAGTTTTGCTGCCGCAGCCGGTCATCCAGCAGCTCTGCCAGGCGGCGGGTCTGGTCCAGGCAGCGCCGCCAGGCGGCAATGCGGTCGGCCGGACTGAGGCGCAGGAAATCGTTGCGATCGGGGATGCGCCCCCCGGGCAGGCGGCTGATGAAATCGGCCGAAGGGCTGACCAGCAGCACATTGTCCAGGCTCTGCGGCGAAGGCCGGCGCCAGGGCAGCATCTTGTCGAACCAGCCCGGTACCAGGCGGGGCGAGAAATGCAGATAGAGGACGATACCCTCCCCGTAGGACAGGGGCGTATCGAAGTGGTAGTCGGTGATGCCGCCATCGACACAGGCGCCACCCCGGGTGCCGGGAATGTCGCGTATGGCCTGCATCAGCACGGGAATGGAGGCGGTGGCCATCAGGGCCTGGCGCAGGTTGGCGGCATCCAGCTTCGCTTCTTCCAGCACGAAGCGCTTATCGTCCCAGGGCAGCCGGCTGGCGGATGTCCGGAACAGCACACGTTCGAAGAAATGTCGCAGTTGTTCACGTCCCACGGCATTGCCCAACGCCGACAGCAGCAGACGCCACTGGCTGGGCTGGCCGGCGCCATCCAGCATCCAGGGCCGGCAACGGTTGGCGATGGTATGCAGACGGCGTTGCGTATTTTCCAGCACGTCGGCCTGCTGCTTTCCCAGCAAGGCATCGAGAATCTTGCCGCATTCGCGGCTGATTTCCGCGGCATCGGGTTTGGCGCTGTAGGCCTGCTCGAAATACGCCGCCTCAAAGCGGTCAAAAGCCGCAAGCGGATCATTCTGCGCATAGCAGGCAAAGCGCCAGCTGCCTATGGAGGTGCCCAGCAAATCCAGGTTGACCTCGGGATCGGCGGCCAGGCGTGGTGCGAGATAACGGTCCAGCTGGTTCAGCACCAGCCATTTCGGCCCGCCGGAAGCGCCCAGCATGGCGCGTATGTCACGCAGCTGCAGGCCGTTGCTTTCAAGATGGCGGCGCGCGGCGGGGCCGGCGGCGATATGCAGGTCGCTGTTCATGACTTGAGTGCCTTGGCCCATTGCTCGGGATCGAAACCGACCAGCAGGGTTTTGCCCTGCTCCAGTACCGGCCGTTTGATGATGGAGGTCTGTTCTTCCATGAGCTGCAGCGCTTTTTCGCGATTGATGCCGGCCTGGGTGGCTTCATCCAGCTTGCGCCAGGTCGTGCCCTTGCGGTTGAGCAGGGTTTCCCAGCCCAGCACTTTTTCCCATTCCTTCAGTTTGGCGGAGGAAATTCCGGACTTTTTATAGTCGTGGAACTCATAGGCGATGCCTTTTTCCTCCAGCCAGGAAAAAGCCTTTTTCATGGTGTCGCAATTCTTGATGCCGTAGATACGGGTCATGGGGTGCTCCCGGTTTTGCAAGAAGTCCATCATGAAAAAGGCAGCTATGCGCTGCCTTTTTCATCCATTCCTGTCTGCGTCTGATCTCAGTCAGCGCGCAGCAGTTCGTTGATGCCGACCTTGCTGCGGGTCTTGGCATCCACCTTCTTCACGATCACGGCGCAGTACAGGCTGTATTTGCCATCGGCCGAGGGCAGGCTGCCGGACACGACCACCGAACCGGCCGGAATGCGGCCATAGCTCACTTCACCGGTTTCGCGGTCATAGATCTTGGTGCTCTGGCCGATATACACGCCCATGGAAATCACCGCGCCTTCTTCCACGATCACGCCTTCGACGATTTCCGAGCGCGCGCCGATGAAGCAGTTGTCTTCAATGATGGTGGGATTGGCCTGCAGCGGCTCCAGCACGCCGCCGATGCCGACGCCGCCGGAGAGATGCACGTTCTTGCCGATCTGGGCGCAGGAACCCACGGTGGCCCAGGTGTCCACCATGCTGCCTTCATCCACATAGGCGCCGATATTCACGTAGGAGGGCATCAGCACCACATTGCGGGCAATGAAGGAACCTTTGCGCGCCACGGCGGGCGGCACCACGCGCACACCGGCCTGGGCGAACTGCGCCGGGGTCCAGTCAGCAAACTTGGTCTGTACCTTGTCATAGAACTGCACACCGCCGCCGCCGGCGATGGGGGCGTTGTCATTGAGGCGGAAGGACAGCAGCACGGCCTTCTTCAGCCACTGGTTGACCTGCCACTGGCCATCAATCTTCTCGGCAACGCGCAGGCTGCCGGCATCCAGGGCGGCCAGCACTTCGTTGACGGCATTGCGCACATCCGAAGGGGCGTTGGCGGGAGAGAAATCGGCGCGGCGCTCGAAGGCGTCTTCTATCAGTTGTTGCAGGCTCATGGTGGGCTCCGTTTATCAATAGGTTTTGCAGGAGCGGCTTTAACCGCTCC
>DASUXS010000414.1:0-3051 GCA_036377855.1 Moraxellaceae bacterium | reverse complement strand
GAAGCTTTCATCCGGATGCAGCAGGCCGTTCTCGTCCTGGCGCAGGGTGACCGCCGCGATTTCCAGCAGGGCATCACCGGCGGCATTGAAGCCGCCGGTTTCGACGTCGACCACTACCGGGAAAAAGCCGCGGAAGCGTTCGCAGAGGGGACGTACAGACTCGCTCATTTCACCCGCCACGCAATGTCAGCGCCGGCCCGTATGGGCACGACAACATTCTCACCAAAGGCATAGCTTTCCGGCACCGTCCACGCCTCCTTCACCAGGGTGATGGTGTCGCGGTGGCGCGGCAGCTGGTAGAAATCCGGGCCGTGGAAGCTGGCAAAACCTTCCAGCTTGTCCAGCGCACCTACGCTTTCAAAGGCTTCGGCATAGAGCTCGATGGCGGCATGCGCGGTATAGGAGCCGGCGCAGCCGCAGGCATTTTCCTTGGCGCCCTTGGCATGCGGCGCGGAATCCGTGCCCAGGAAGAATTTGGCATTGCCCGAGGTCGCCGCGCGCAGCAGCGCTTCCTGGTGGCTGCGGCGTTTGAGGATGGGCAGGCAGAAATAATGCGGACGTATGCCACCCACCAGCATGTGGTTGCGGTTGAAGAGCAGGTGGTGGGCGGTGATGGTGGCGCCCACATTCGCCGGCGCGGCACTCACGAAGTCGGCGGCATCGGCGGTGGTGATGTGTTCCAGCACGATGCGCAACGACGGCAGGTTTTTCACCAGCGGCGCCAGGATGCTGTCCAGGAAGACTTTTTCCCGGTCGAAGATGTCCACGTCGCCATGCGTGACTTCGCCGTGGATCAGCAGGGGCAGGCCGACCTCGGCCATTTTTTCCAGCGCCGGCCGCACTTTCTCCATGGAGGTCACGCCGGAGTCGGAATTGGTGGTGGCGCCGGCGGGATAGAGCTTCACGGCGTGCACGAAACCGGAGGCCCTGGCCTTTTCGATTTCCTCGGGCGCGGTGTTGTCGGTGAGGTAGAGCACCATCAGCGGCTCGAAGGCCGAGCCCTGGGGGCGGGCGGCCAGGATGCGCTCGCGGTAGGCCTGGGCCTGGTCCGTGCTACGCGCCGGCGGTACCAGGTTGGGCATGACGATGGCGCGGCCGAAGTAGCGCGCCATGGCCGGCACGGTGTGGGCGAGGGCGGCGCCGTCGCGCAGATGCACATGCCAGTCGTCCGGCCGGGTGAGGGTCAGGGTGGTGGTCATGGCATCTCCTGGTGACTGCTGGGGTTTATACCTGCTGCGCATGGCGGGGCGGGGCTGGCCGGGGGGGCCTGGTCCCGTGGCAGGGAAGGGCGTGAGGACAGGCGGGTAATGCTACTGGATTGTGCGACGGCCCGCACAGACTGGAAATGGCGGTGAATCAGGGGTCACCACTGGTCGGAACAGGATTGTCGATGCCAGTTGGCGCTGGCAAATTCGCGGCCTTCATGTGCTGTAGTCCCAAATTGGGAGCCGCCACAGGGTCTGTCCCTGGGGCTTTTTATTGGCAAGGATGAGGGCCGGCGGCCAGGCCGGTTCCAGGCCGAGGTTGCGTTTGTGAGCACGCCTGTCACGCAGGAAGCGATTGATCTTGAGCTGAGGGAGATCCAGGGCCTGCTGGATGCCCCCAGCCGTTTCCTGCGTCTTTCCCCGCGGCTTGAAGCCGATTTCCGTCGCCATATGCAGAACCGGTCCATAGAGATCCTGCGTCATGGCTGGTGGACCATCCTGCTTTTCTATCTCGCCGTCGGCCTCAGCACCTATGCCGAAGTGCAGCTGCTGTCCTATCCGCTTTTCCTCGCCGGCAACCTCAAGGTGTGGTGGGTGGTCTACCTCACCGAGGGCGTGGCCATCACGGCGCTGCTTCTGCTGCCCCGTATCGCCGCCCTGCACAGCCATTACTGGATGAGCACGGCGGCCATCGCCACGCTGGCGCTGTCCGCCATCATCATCGCCACCTCGGCCTTTCCCGATCCCTATTTCAACCAGCACTCCAGCTATGTGGTGATTTTCATCACATCGATCATTTATGGCATAGGCGGCCTGCGCCTCCTGCCGGCGGCTGCGGCCTGCTGGCTATCCGCACTGCTGTCCTGGGCCGTGATCTGGATGTTCGACCTGTGGATGGACTGGGGCCTGTATGCGCAATACGTGGTGCTGGCCAACCTGGTGGGCATGCTGATCTGCTATGCGCTGGAACGCCGCGACCGCCTCATGTTCCTGCAGTCGCGCCTGCTGGAGCTGGAAAAGGGCAAGCTGGACCAGTTCGCGCGCGAGCTCACGCGCCTGTCGCGCGAAGACGTGCTCACCGGCCTCGCCAACCGTCGCCATTTCAACGAGATGTTCCAGGTGGAATGGGACCGCGCCCGCCGCGAGCAGCAGTGGCTGGCGCTGATCTTTGTCGACATCGATCATTTCAAGCCCTTCAACGACACGCATGGCCATCTCGAAGGCGACCGCGTGCTGTCCGAAGTGGGCACGGCCCTGCGCGGCAGCCTGCGTCGCCCCGGCGACATGGCAGCGCGCTATGGCGGCGAGGAATTCGTGCTGCTGCTGCCGGCCACGCCCATGTCGGGCGCGCTGGAGGTGGCGGCGCAGGTGCGGCAATCCATAGAGGCGCTGGAGATCCTGCATCGCGCTTCCAGCGTGGCCGACCATCTCACGGCCAGCGTCGGCGTCGCCGCCCTGATTCCCACGTCGGAAATGCGCAGCGCGCAGTTGATCGCGCGCGCGGACGAAGCCGTTTATGCCGCCAAGGCGGCGGGCAGGAACCGCATCATGGTCGCGGAAACGGAGGGATTCGTACCGGCCTGACGATATACCTGCTGCCCGCAATGTGGCGGGCCAGTCATTAGCAGCAGTACCAGACCTATCTATTCCGGATTTCCTGTTGTCTTTCCCTATGTCTTCAACTTCCCGGCAAGACCTGCTCAACGAAGAGCAGCAGCGCCTCAACGCCAGCCTTTCCCTGCGCACGCGTTTCCATCCCGAGCTTGAGCAGGCCTTCCAGGCCTGGCTGCAGGAAAAAGCCATGAGCTTCCTGCGCGAGTACATCAACATCCTGGTCGGGCTCTAT
>DASUXS010000413.1:0-5005 GCA_036377855.1 Moraxellaceae bacterium | reverse complement strand
ACTTCGCTGGTGCCTTGCTGCACGTTCATGGATTGCTGGCTGGTGAGGAACATCTGGATGGCGGCAGCGGACAGCAGCAGGCCCAGGGCCATGGCCACCATCAGCTCGACCAGGCTGAAACCTTGCTGGGGCTGAAGCCGTGACTGAAGCGTGGTTTTCATGGTCCCACCTCCACCAGCGGCGTTTCTATCATCACGCAATTGGCATCCACCTTCATTTGCAGGTCGGCGGTGCCCGAGGTGGTCATGCAGGCGTTGTCGCTGATGCCGGGCACGGGATTGGTGCCGCCCCAGGCCACGAACACCTGGATGTTTTCCGAGGCACCGGCATCGCGGCGTATGTAAACCAGGCCTTCGGGCAGCAGGGCCGCGGCGTAATAGCGCGCCTGCTCGATGTCGAAAGTGGCCAGCTGTGCCGAGGTGCAGGTCGACGTCAGGCAGTTGTTGGCCAGCGTGGTCAGCGGAGTCAGCGCCGCGCCGCCCGAATAGGCGGAGAGGTATTCGCCCGCCGACAGATAATTCACGGACATGCGCTCCACCAGGTCCTGGGCGATGGACATGGCCTGGCTGCGCGCATAGCTGTCACCGGTCATGCCCACGGCACGCATCTGCATGGCGGCAAAGCCCAGCACGACCACGCCCAGAATCACCATGGCCACCAGGACTTCAATGAGGCCCACACCGCGCTGGTGCGAGGCCATCTTCATTTCAGCAGGGATTGACATAACCGGACGCACCTACCAGCAGGTTCTTCACATTGCCGCGTCGATTGATCACGATGCGGCGCCCCTTTTCGCCTGTACGACCGCCATCACAGACCCAGACCTGTATGTCCTGGGTCAGCGCGGCGCCGCTTTCATTCACCAGCTGGCCCAGCTTGTTGAAATTGATGCTGTTGCCGATCACGCCGGACACCACGGTGTTGGTGCCCGTGTTGACATACTTGACCGAGACGGAGGCTGACTTGCTGGGCGTGAAGCCCAGGTATTCCTGGCCCAGCACGGTGACCCCGGTACCGTTCACGGCCAGCTTGGTGGTCGAGGTATCGATGGGACGCAGCAGCAGGCGCCAGCCATTGCTCCAGGCTTCGGTATTGGCAGTTTCAGTGGCGGGGGCCGTGACCTTGCCCAGCGGACTGTCGGTGCTGCCGGCCACGATGGAGACAAAGCCGTTGTTGGCAATCGCCTGGCTGCGCGCCTGGGCCACGGCCAGGGCCAGCGAGGAGGCTGTCCTGTTCATGCGTGCCGTCGAGACCGCCGTCTTCATGGAGGGGTAACCCGCGGCAGCCAGGATCGCGATGATCGCCAGCGTCACCATGATCTCGAACAGCGTAAAACCCTTATTCCCTTGCACTGACATATCCTGTCCAAAAGTGACAAAACCGAAACCCTTCTCGGATGTGTGAACCTTAGTGAGTGGGCTTGTCTGTCACAACGGCCAACAGGATGGCCGGCATATTGGGGGAACCGGACGGAAACAGGTGTTCACCTTGCGTGAACCCGTTCAAATTTCAGTGACTTAGGACATTCGTGAGACAAGCGGCCGGCCATGGCGATGAGTGATTTTTCACCACCGGCGGGGTCATGATTCCGCCCTTTTATCAAAAGATTGTCAGACAGAACGGGTGGGAATGCGCAATTCCTTGGGCATGGAGAAGACCATGTGCTCGGGACGACCGTCCAACTCCTCAGGAGTGTCACATCCCCACTCGCGCAGACGGCTGATCACCTGCTGGATCAGGACTTCCGGGGCCGAGGCACCGGCCGTCAGCCCCACCACTTTCACCCCGTCCAGCCAGGCACGCTCGATCTGGTCGGCGTTGTCGATGAGATAGGCACGGCTGCCCATGCGCTCGGCCAGCTCGCGCAGGCGGTTGGAGTTGGAAGAGTTGGGCGAGCCCACCACCAGCACGATGTCGGCATCGCTGGCCAGCTGCTTCACGGCATCCTGGCGGTTCTGGGTGGCGTAGCAGATGTCGTCGTTGCGCGGGCCGTGGATGGCGGGGAAACGCGCCTTGAGGGCGGCGATGACCTTGGCGGTATCGTCCACGGACAGGGTGGTCTGGGTGACGAAGGCCAGCTTTTCCGGGTTGCGCACCTGCAGCGCCGCCACGTCGGCCTCGTCCTCGACCAGGTAGATGTCACCGCCCTGGCTGCGGTCGTACTGGCCCATGGTGCCTTCCACTTCAGGATGGCCTTCATGGCCTATGAGCACGGCTTCGGTACCGGCCTTGGCGTAGCGGGTGACCTCCATATGCACCTTGGTCACCAGCGGGCAGGTGGCATCGAAGACCTTGAGGCCGCGGCGGCCGGCTTCGGCCTGCACAGCCTTGGACACGCCGTGGGCGGAGAAGATGACCACGCCATCGTCCGGCACGTCATGCAGCTCCTCGACAAAGACGGCGCCGCGGTTGCGCAGGTCATCCACCACGAATTTGTTGTGCACGACTTCATGGCGCACATAGATGGGCGGACCGAAGACTTCCAGGGCCCGGTTCACGATCTCGATGGCACGGTCCACCCCGGCGCAGAAACCGCGGGGATTGGCGAGCTTGACCTGCATAAACCTGCCCTCCTCTTACTTGGCCGGACGGCCCAGGCTGACCGGACTGGCGGCCGCGTCCATGACACGGATGATGTCCACCTCGAAGACCAGGTCGCGCCCGGCCAGGGGATGGTTGAAGTCCACGGTGACGGTGTCGTCGCCTATCTCTTTCACGACGCCGGGCAGTTCACCGGACTTGTCGGCAAAGGAAACCACCATGCCGGGGGTCAGGTCCATGCCGCTGAACTGGACTTTGGTAAACACCTGCTGGTTGTCGGCATTCCAGTCACCGAAACCGCGCTTGGCATCGATGAAGACGGAGCGGCGGTCGCCGGCCTGCAGGCCGAAGATGGCTTTCTCGAAACCGGGCAGCAGGCTGCCGTCACCCACGGTGAACTCGGCCGGATCCTGGCGTTCGCGGGTGGAGTCCACCACGGTGCCGTCGGCCAGGGCCACGGAGAAATGCAGGGTGACGCGCTTGCCTTCGCCTATGCGTTCAGACATGGCCGGCCTCGCGCTGTTTTTCCTGCTGCAGCTCACGCTGCTTTTCAAAGAAGAGGGAGTCGATCACCAGCATGATGGCGCCCACGGTGATCGCGCTGTCGGCGATATTGAAGGCGGGGAAATGCCAGGTGCCGTAATGCACATGGATGAAGTCCACCACATAGCCCAGCAGCATGCGGTCATAGAGATTGCCGATGGCACCCCCCAGCACCAGCACCAGGGCGCAGGCCAGGAAACGCGCGCCCTGCGCCGGCAGCCTGGTCAGCCACCACACGATGCCCACGCTGACGACCACAGCAATGCCGCCAAAAAACCAGCGCTGCCAGCCGCCGGCGTCATGCAAAAAGCTGAAGGCGGCGCCGTAGTTATGCGCCAGCGTCCAGTTGAACACCGGCAGCACGGGAATGGATTCGCCCAGGACCATATGCGAGACCACGAAGGCCTTGCTGGCCTGGTCCAGCACGATGACCAGCAGGGCCAGCCACAGCCACTGCAGGTTTTTACGGATTGCGTTGTTCACGTTTCATCTTCCGCCTGAGGCGCTGCCGGGGCAGCGCGCACCGGCTTCAAGCAAATTGACGGGTTTCGCCCTTGCCTTCCGGCAGGTTGTCCACGCAACGGGCACAGATATCCGGATGCGCGGCATTGCTGCCGACATCGGCGCGGTAATGCCAGCAGCGCGCGCATTTGGCATGGGCCGAAGCCGACACCTTCACGCGCAGGCCTTCCACTTCCGTGGCCACGCCCTGCTCCGCCAGCGGCGCCAGGCGTACCGCCGAGGTGATGAGCACGAAACGCAGCTCGTCACCCATGGCGGCCAGCGCCTTTTCACGCTCAGGCGTGACATAGAGATCCACTTCCGCGGACAGGCCGGCACCCACTTCCTTGCGGCCGCGGGCTTCTTCGATTTCCTTGTTCACGGCGGTCTTCACCGCGGCCACGTCGTCCCAGTAGGCGCGGGTCAGGGTGATGTCGCTGCTGTTTTCCGGCAGCGTGGCCAGGCCTTCATACCAGCTTTCCAGGAACACGGATTCGGACCGCTTGCCCGGCAGCACCGACCAGATTTCATCGGCGGTGAAGCTGAGGATGGGCGCCATCCAGCGGGTGAAGGCTTCAGCGATATGGAAGAGCGCGGTCTGTGCGGAACGGCGCGCCAGCGAATCCACCTGCGTGGTGTACTGGCGGTCCTTGATGATGTCCAGGTAGAAACCACCCAGCTCCACCACGCAGAAGTTATGCAGCTTGTGGTAGATCTGGTGGAACTGGAAGGCATCGTAGGAAGTGCGGATTTCCTGCTGCAGCAGCGCCGCGCGGTCCACCACCCAGCGATCCAGCGCCAGCATGTCTTCGGTGGCCACCAGATGCTGCTCCGGCTGGAAACCGTTGAGGTTGGCGAGCAGGAAACGCAGGGTGTTGCGGATACGGCGGTAGCTGTCACTCATGCGCGACAGGATTTCCGGCGACACCGACATTTCACCACGGTAATCCGTGGCGGAAATCCACAGGCGGATGATGTCCGCACCCAAAGTCTTGGTGACGTCCTGCGGTTCCAGGCCCTTGGTATTGCCCAGGGACTTGGACAGCTTGCGGCCGTTGGCATCCACCGTGAAGCCATGGGTGAGCACGGTACGGAAAGGGGCCTGGCCGTTGGCGGCCAGCGCCGTCAGCAGCGAGGACTGGAACCAGCCGCGATGCTGGTCCGAACCTTCCAGGTAAAGATCGGCGGGATATTGCAGGCCTTCGCGCTTGAGCACGGCGGTATGCGTGACACCGGAATCGAACCACACGTCCAGCGTGTCGGTGACCTTGTCGTAATCTTTCGCTTCCGCACCCAGCAGGTCTTCGGCGGACAGGTCGAACCAGGCATCAATACCGGCCTGCTCCACCCGCTGCGCCACTTGCTCGATCAGCTCCAGCGTGCGCGGGTGCAACTCACCGGTCGCCTTGCTGACAAACAG
>DASUXS010000412.1:0-8610 GCA_036377855.1 Moraxellaceae bacterium | reverse complement strand
GTGCGCAGATAGCACTGCTCGCCCTCAATCACCAGTTCCCCGGTGAGGGCGTCGCTGAGCAGGCGGTGGAAATTCATGGCGCGGCGCAGGCCTTCGCCAAAGGTGGGGCTGGAGGTGAAGAGATATTCCAGCACCTGGCCGCGGTACAGCGGCATGTGCTCGCCCATATGCAGGCCGACATGGGGATCGCGGGAAACTTCTTCGGCCGCCTGCCAGAAAATCGTCTGGGCGGCATTGGGCGTACGCGAG
The DNA here is from genome assembly GCA_036377855.1 of Moraxellaceae bacterium. Lineage (GTDB taxonomy): Bacteria > Pseudomonadota > Gammaproteobacteria > Pseudomonadales > Moraxellaceae > UBA2031. The sequence goes on along the minus strand of DASUXS010000412.1, from coordinate 8,361 downwards.
GCGCTGGAATCGTCCAGGCGGCTCAAGGCCACACCGGCCTTGGCGAGGATGGCCTCGGCGGGCAGGCCGGCGTTGATCATGGCCTGGTAGGCCAGGCGCAGGAAAATATGGGCGTCGGTGCGTTCAGCCATGCTGTGAAACGAACTCCACTTGCTGTCTGGGGTCTGCCACTGCGCCCCTTCCGACCCGGGCCATCATTTGCCCGGAGCGCACAAAACTGGCGTGACAATACCTGATTGCCACCCGCCTGTCACAGTTCCTCGAGGCGCGTTACATCATAAGCAGGTGTTTCATAGGGATGCGATGCATGCAGGGCCGCCACAGCGGCCTTTACACAAGCATCGGCGCAAACCAGCTCGACGCGGAACTCTTCCACCGTCTCCACCACGCCCTGCTGACCTATGAAGGGCTGGCTTCCTGCCAAAGGCCGGAACTGGCCCTGCCCTTTTACCTGCCAGCAGCAGGCGTCGTAATCACCGATGCGGCCGGCACCGGCGGCAAATAGCGCCGCCTTTACCGTTTCCAGATGACTTTCCGGCACGTAGAAGCAGATTTTGTACATCAGGTCGCCTCGCTTCCGGTCCTGGCCATCAGCTGATGGTTATTCCGCTTCCATCACTACCAAGCCGCTATCAACCCGCCGTCAACCCACAAACACACGCGCGTTGCGGAAGAGACGAATCCAGGAGCCGTCTTCCGTCCAGCCGGCCGGACGCCAGCTGTGCTGCACGGCGCGGAAGACACGCTCCGGATGCGGCATGACGATGGTGGCGCGGCCGTCACGCGTGGTGACGCCGGTGATGCCAAAGGGCGAGCCGTTGGGATTCAGCGGATACTGCGCGCCGACATAGCCCAGCGCCACCAGGCCGCTGCCGGCCAGGGCCTGGATACGGTCGGCGGTATCGCTGACACGGCCTTCGCCATGCGCCACCGCGATGGGCATGCGCGAACCCGCCATGCCGGCCAGCAGCACGGAGGGCGAATCCTTCACCTCCACCATCACGGTGCGGGCTTCGAACTGCTCGCTGGTATTGCGCAGGAAACGCGGCCAGTGATCGGCACCGGGAATCAGGTCCTTGAGCTGCGACATCATCTGGCAGCCATTGCAGACGCCCAGCGAGAAAGTGTCGCCACGGGTGAAGAAGGCTTCGAAATTGTCGCGGGCACGGGCGTTGAAGAGCACGGACTTGGCCCAGCCACCGCCGGCACCCAGCACGTCACCGTAGGAGAAACCACCGCAGGCCACCAGGCCCTTGAAATCCTGCAGGCTGACGCGGCCTTCGATGATGTCACTCATATGCACGTCGACGGATTCGAAACCGGCGCGGTCGAAAGCGGCCGCCATTTCCACATGGCCGTTCACGCCCTGCTCACGCAGCACGGCGACCTTGGGGCGTATGCCTTTAGCAATGAAGGGCGCGGCGACATTTTCATTCACGTCATAGCTCAGCGCGACGGAGAGGCCGGCATCGGTATCGATGAGGCTGAATTCCTGGGCGGCGCAATCAGCATTGTCACGCAGCGACTGGATACGGAAGCTGGTTTCGCCCCAGACCTTCTGCAGCTCGGCACGGGAGGAGGCGAACAGCGTACGGCCAGCAGCGGCGATGGTGATTTTCTCATCGGCAGCCAGCGTACCAACCACCGTCACGAAGGCGGCGAGATCGCCAAAGGCGGCCTGGGCCGCGGCGACATCGCTGCGACGCACCTGCAGCACGGCACCCAGCTCTTCATTGAACAGCGTGGACAGCACATCGCCCTGCAGCTCCAGGCTGAGACCGCTGCGCGCGGCAAAAGCCATTTCCACCACGGTGGCCAGCAGGCCGCCGTCGCTGCGGTCGTGGTAGGCCAGCAGCGCGCCCTTTGCATTCAGCGCCTGCACACCATTCCAGAAAGCCTTGAGCGTGGCGGCGTCGACATCGGGCGCCTCATTGCCGATGGCGGCATGCACCTGCGCCAGCGCGGAAGCACCCAGGCGGTTGCGGCCACGGCCCAGGTCCACCAGCAGCAGCACGGTGTCGGCGACATCGGTGCGCAGTTCCGGCGTCAGCGTCTGGCGCACATCAGTCACGGGCGCAAAGGCGGTGACGATCAGCGATACCGGTGCCGTCACGGCCTTTTTCTCGCCACCGTCTTCCCAGACCGTGCGCATGGACAGCGAATCCTTGCCCACGGGGATGGCGATGCCCAGCTCGGGGCAGATTTCCATGCCGACGGTTTTCACGGCATCGAAAAGGTTTTCGTCTTCCTTGCCGTAACCGGCTGCCGCCATCCAGTTGGCGGACAGCTTGATGTCCCCCAGCTTGGCGATTTTCGCAGCGGCCAGGTTGGTCAGCGCCTCGCCCACGGCCATGCGCGCCGAGGCCTGGGCATCGATCAGTGCCAGCGGCGTGCGTTCGCCCATGGACATGGCTTCACCGGCATAGGTGTTGAAACCGGTGGTGGTCACGGCGCAGTCGGCCACCGGCACCTGCCACGGGCCCACCATCTGCTCGCGCGCCACCTGGCCCGTCACGGAACGGTCGCCGATGGTGATGAGGAAGGATTTGGACGCCACCGTGGGCAGGCGCAGCACACGCTGAATCGCGTCCTGCAGGTCTATGCCCTTGGTATCGAAAGCTTTCTGCAGCAGCGCCTTGCGCTCCACCTTGCGCTGCATGCGCGGGGCCTTGCCCAGCAGCACCTGCATGGGCATGTCCACCGGGTTGTTGCCGAAATGCGGATCTTCCACGGTCAGCTGCTGCACTTCCGTGGCCTCGCCCAGCACGGCGAAGAGGCAGCGTTCGCGTGCGCAGATGGCCTCGAATTCAGCCAGGCGCGAGGGCGACACCGCCAGCACATAACGCTCCTGCGCCTCGTTGCTCCAGATTTCCATGGGGCGCATGCCGGGCTCGAGGTTGGGAATGGCACGCAGGTTGAGCAGGGCACCGCGATCATGCTCATGCACGAGTTCGGGCATGGCATTGGAGAGGCCGCCGGCGCCGACGTCGTGTACGGAGACGATGGGATTGTCATCGCCCATGGCCCAGCAGACATCGATGACTTCCTGGCAGCGACGCTCCATTTCCGGGTTGTCGCGCTGCACCGAGGCGAAATCCAGGTTCTCGGCGCTGGCGCCGGAGGCCACGGACGAGGCGGCGCCGCCGCCCAGACCGAGGAGCAGGGCGGGACCGCCCAGCACGATGAGCTTGTCGCCCGGATTGATCGTGTTTTTCTGCACATGGCCGGCGCGGATATTGCCGTAGCCGCCGGCGATCATGATGGGCTTGTGGTAGCCACGCACTTCTTCGCCATTGAGGCCGTTCACGCTCATTTCAAAGCTGCGGAAATAACCGCAGAGCGCGGGGCGACCGAATTCATTATTGAAGGCGGCACCACCCAGCGGGCCTTCGATCATGATGTCCAGGGCGGACACGATACGGCCGGGCTTGCCGTAGTCACGCCCTTCTTTCAGTTCCCATGGCTGCACAAAACCGGGAATCTTCAGGTTGGAAACCGTGAAACCGGTGAGGCCGGCCTTGGGCTTGCCGCCGCGGCCGGTGGCGCCTTCGTCGCGGATCTCGCCACCGGAACCGGTGGACGCGCCCGGGAAGGGCGAGATGGCGGTGGGATGGTTATGCGTTTCCACCTTCATCAGGATGTGCACGTCTTCCTTCTTATAGGCATAGCTGTGCGTGGCCGGATTCGGGAAGAAGCGGTCGGTGTGGTGACCGGTGATGACGGCGGCGTTGTCCTTGTAGGCGGACAGGATATCGGCCGGCGCCTGCGCATAGGTGTTCTTGATCATCTGGAAGAGGGAGCGCTCCTGCTGCTCTCCATCTATGGTCCAGTCGGCATTGAAGATCTTGTGGCGGCAATGCTCGGAGTTCGCCTGCGCGAACATCATGAGCTCCACATCCGTGGGATTGCGCTTCAGGGCCTGGAAGTTTTCCACCAGGTAGTCGATCTCGTCCTCGGACAGGGCAAAGCCCTGCGTGCGGTTGGCCGTCTCCAGCGCGGCGCGGCCGCCACCGAGGATGTCCACGCTGGACAGGGGCTTGGGCGTCTCGGCGCGGAACAGCGCGGCGGCAGATTCGACGTCAGCCAGCACGACCTGGGTCATACGGTCGTGCAGCTTTCCGGCGATAAGCTGGCGCTGTTCAGGCGTGAAGGCAGCGCCTTCTATATAGAAGGCCGTGGCGCGTTCGATACGCAGCACCGAGGACAGACCACAGTTATGGGCAATGTCCGTGGCCTTGGAAGACCAGGGCGAGATGGTGCCGAAACGCGGCACAACCAGGAACAGCTCTCCAGCCTCACGACCGGTGAAGGCATCCCCGTATTCCAGCAGGGCTTCCAGCCGCTTCCTGTCCTCTCCCTCCACCACGCCATCGACCAGGTGCAGGAAGCGTCCCTGCACCGCGCTCACGGTCGGCACCAGGGCCTGGAGGTCGCGCAGCAGGCGGTTCTGTCGGAAAAGGGAAAGCGCCAGGGAACCAGGCAGGATCAGCATGTCGGTCTCTCGGGGGTCGGGCGGGGGCTTGCGGAGCGGTCTCTGCCGCCGAATGGCGGGTCATACGACGACCGGTTCCGGGCTGCCGGAAAAGGCCGCAATCATACAGAAATCGGGGGTTCCGGGACACGGGCAGTGGCCGGCAACCGGTCAGGTCGGTGATTTCCTGTCGGACAATATGGGGAGGTTTAAGGAATTCAAGGCTAGACAGAATGAGAACTGGTCGATACATTTCGCCCAACTTGCGGCACACGCCCTGTACATAAGGGCAGTAACAACGCGCGTTGGTGAGCCCACTGGCTACCGAAACACCCCCAAGGGTAAACGCTAAAACGGTCGGCAATGCAGCTGAGTCCTCACAAGGGATGACCCTGCAGAGCGATTGATAAACGGTAAACCGAAAGAGGTACTAAGGATGTCTGGCGGCTTCATGGCGCTGAAAGCGCGGCTCGCGCGTGTCCATCGCAAGGCTCTCTCCCCGAAAGCCCAACCCCGCATGCTGCTGCGTGCCGGTGTGCTGGCCGCCCTGCTTCTCGCCCTCTTCAATCTCCAGCCCCAGAGCACTGCGCTGCAGCAGGTGCAGGAACGCGGTCGCCTGGTCGTCACCGGCATCAGCGGTCCCACCACCTTCTACCAGACCAGCGCCGGCGCCCGTGGCCTACAGTACGAGCTGGCCCGCCTCTTCGCCGAAGACCTGGGCGTGAAGCTGGTGCTGGAAGACGCTGGTTCCACCAACGCCGTGCTCAACGGCATACGCCGCAACCAGACCGACATCGCCATCACTGGCCTGGCCTCCGACGACCCCCGCCTGGCCCGCCTGCGCACCGCCGCTCCTTACATGGCCGTGAGCGAGCAGCTCATCCAGCGCCTGGACCGTCCCCTGCCGCAGAACTTCGACGCCATCGGCAGCGCCCGCATCGGCGTGCTGGCCAGCTCCAGTGAAGCCCAGCGCCTCAAGACCCTGGCGCGCTGGCGTCCGGATATCGCCATCATCGAATTCGATGGCCTGGATCCGCTGGCCCTGATGGAGCGCGTGGACAATGGCGAGCTGGACTATGTCGCCCTCAACTCCAATGAATTCGATGCCCGCCGCGCCCTCTACCCCAATATCGGCGTGGCCCTGAACCTGCAGGACAACAGCGAGCTGGCCTGGGCCTTCCTCAAGACCCGCGACCAGAGCCTGTTCCGCGCCGCCCAGGCCTTCCTGGCCCGCAAGCAGGCCGACGGCACCCTGGGACGCCTGGTGGCCTTCTACAGCCAGGGCGAGACCTTCGACCCCTATTCCGTGCGCAGCTTCCAGCGCGACATCGCCCAGCGCCTGCCGCGCTACCAGGAGCTGTTCGAGAAGAACGCCGAGAAGCACCACATGGACTGGCGCCTGCTGGCCGCCATCGCCTACCAGGAATCACGCTGGCAGCCCATGGCGGTCTCCCCCACCGGCGTGCAGGGCATGATGATGCTGACCGCCAACACCGCCCAGCATATGGGCGTGGAAGACCGCACCAACGTGCCGCAGAGCATCCGCGGCGGCGCCGCCTACTACCAGATGATCCTGAACAGCCTCCCGCCCAGCGTGCAGGAGCCTGACCGCACCTGGATGGCCCTGGCCGCCTACAATATGGGCCCGGCCCATATCGACCGCGCCCGTGCCGCCGCCCAGAAGGCCGGTGACGACGCGGACAAGTGGATGGTGGTCAGCCGCCACCTGCGCGACATGGCGCAGCAGGCCCGCCGCAACGGCCGCAACATCCCCGTCGGCCAGGCCCTGATCTATGTGCAGCAGGTGCGCCGCTACTACGACGCCCTCCTGCTGGCCACCTCGGGCAGCGGCGACGACCAGCGCGTAGCCATGAACACCTCGCGCCAGATCACGCGCTGATCCGGCTCTCTGAAAAGGCCCCGCCATGCGGGGCTTTTTTTATGGGCAGTTGGCAGAATGCACCAGCCTTACGGCCCATAATGCGCCTACCGGAATTCCTGCCCATCAGATGATGCTGACTGAAATCGCACGCACCCATCAGCGCCCTGGCGAGCCCCGCCGCCGCTGGTTCACATCGGAAACCCTGGACCTCATGGTCTGGCTGGACGAAGCGGGCGAACTGCTGGCCTTCCAGTTCAGCTATGGCAAACCACAAGATGAAAAAGCCCTTTCCTGGTCACGCCAGCAGGGACTGAGTGCCCAGCAGGTGGAAGACGGCAGCAACCTCCTTCCCGGCCATAAAGCCTCACCACTCCTGGTGGCCGCGCCGCTCGCCGGCACGCAAGCCGCCGCCGCGGCTTTTGCGGCAGCCAGTCAGAACCTTCCTGCCGCCTATGCCGGATACATCCTGCAATTGCTGCAGACAGCAACGGAAAAACCTCATGACCAGTGAACGCCGCCTGCAGCTCTGGGTGGATGCGGATGCCTGCCCCAATGTCATCAAGGACATCCTGTTCCGCGCCGCGGAAAAGCGGCAGGTGCTGTGCACCCTGGTGGCCAACCAGCACATCCCCGTGCCGCGCGTGGACTGGCTGAAGTCCATACAGGTGCCGGCCGGTTTCGACGTGGCCGACGATCGCATTGTGGAATTGATACAGCCCGGCGACCTGGCGGTGACGGCGGATATCCCGCTGGCCGCCAAGGTGGTGGAGAAAGGCGCCTTCGCCCTGAATCCGCGCGGCAGTTTCTACACGGCGGAAAACATACGCCAGCGCCTGACCATGCGCAATTTCATGGAAGAGCTGCGCTCCAGCGGTGTGCAGGTCGGTGGTCCCGCCAGCTTCAGCCAGCAGGACCGCATGGCCTTCGCTAATGCGCTGGACCGCTTCCTGACACAGCATCTCAAATAAACAGATCCCCCCGTAGGAGCGGCTTCAGCCGCGAACCAGAGATAAATGAAAAAGGCCCACCAAATAGGCGGGCCTTTTTTATGTTGGACGTTCGCGGCTGAAGCCGCTCCTACGGAAGCAGGCGGGAAATCATTTCCGCGGCAGGACTTCCGGCTTCTTTTTCTTGAAGTTGGCATCCACGGCAATGCGCTGGTTCTTTCCCATCAACAGCCCCAGCTGGATACGCGACTCCTTGGAGAAGGCGCGGCGCACACCGGCCACCCAGGTTTCGTGGAACAGTTCCTTGGTGGCGGCCACGGCATCCGGCGAACGCGTCTTGATCTCGGCAATCAGCTTTTCCGCTTCCGCCAGGGGATCATCGCTGATACCGGTCACCAGGTTCAGTTCACGCGCTTCGGCGCCCGTGAACATGCGACCGGTCATGGTCAGCAATTTGGCCTGGTCCATGGGCAGCAGTTCGCGCAGGGTCACCGTGCCCGTCATGTCCGGGATCAGGCCCCATTTCGCTTCCAGGATGGAGAACTCGCAGTCCGGCGTGGTGAAACGGAAATCCGCGCCCAGCGCGATCTGCACGCCGCCGCCATAGCAATAGCCATGGATGACGGCGATCACCGGCACCGGCAGGCGGCGCCAGCACCAGGCCACTTCCTGGAAAAGATTGGTGGTCTTCACGCCGTATTTCAGGAAACCGCGCACCATTTTCGCGGGCTGCTTGGTGAAGGAAGGGAAATCCAGGCCGCTGCAGAAGGCCTTGCCTTCGCCGGCCAGCACCACGGCACGTATGGAGTGGTCACGGCCTATGGCCTGCGCCGCATCCACCAGGCCGGTGAGCATGTCCCAGTCCAGGGCATTGTATTTGTCGGTGCGCACCATGGTGACGTAGGCCACCTCGTTACGGATTTCCAGGCGTACGCGTTCACTCATGAATCATTCCTCCGCAGCGGGGCCACCGGCTTTCTGTTCAGCGCGGCGGCGGCGAAAAAAACTGGAGAGCATCTGCGAGGCCTCGTCAGCCAGCAGCCCGCCCTCGAATCCAAAGA
>DASUXS010000411.1:0-3029 GCA_036377855.1 Moraxellaceae bacterium | reverse complement strand
GACGCGAAGGCTGGAAGCCCACCTCCAGCAAAGTGCGCAGCAACAGCCAGACGCAGGGACCTGCGCCGTAGATCACCAGCGGCTGCAGGGCGAACAACACCGAACGTCCTTCGACATGGCCCAGGTGCAGCAGCGCCAGGTAACCGTTGGTGATGCCCAGCCCCACCAGCAGCACGGCGCCCAGCCGGTATTCCATGCCGCCATCGCGATGCAGCAGCGCTGCCAGGCTGAGCAGGAAAGGCAGGCTGGCACCGGTGGCGAGCAGCAGCATCAGCAGGAGGTTGAGCATGGGCGGTGTGTCGTGAGGGGAAATGAATGCCGACTGTAGCGACAAGCCACTGCAATCGCCAAGCCGCCCGGCCTCCCGGGCTGTACACGGCTTGGCCGGTGCCGGCGGACTGCTATAGTGGCTGCACAACAGGCCGGCCGGATGCCGTCGCCAATAACAAGAACAAAAACCAGGACCGCCATGAGCCCGCACGCCGCTGTTTCCAAGCAGCCCTCTCGCCAGCCCGTCACTGCCGGCCTGGCCAGCATGGTCGGCACCACCATCGAGTGGTACGACTTTTTTCTTTACGGCACGGCCGCCGCACTGATTTTCAACAAGCTCTTCTTTCCCGCCTTCGATCCGCTCACCGGCACGCTGGCCGCGTTTGCCACCTATGCCGTGGGCTTCCTGGCGCGCCCCCTGGGCGCGGTGGTGTTCGGGCATTACGGTGATCGCCTAGGCCGCAAATCCATGTTGCTGGCGACGCTACTGCTGATGGGCATTCCCACCACGGCCATAGGCCTGATCCCCACTTATGAATCGATTGGCTACACCGCGGCCGTGCTGCTGGTGCTGATGCGTTTCCTGCAAGGCATGGCGGTGGGTGGTGAATGGGGCGGTGCCGCATTGATGGCGGTGGAGCATGCACCGGAGGGACGCCGTGCGTTTTTCGGCAGCCTGCCGCAGGCGGGCGTGGGGGCCGGGCTGATTCTTTCTTCACTGGCCATGTCCGCCGTTTCGCAATTGCCGGAGGAGGATTTCCTGAGCTGGGGCTGGCGCCTGCCTTTCCTGGCCAGCATCGTGCTGCTGGGCGTGGGCGCCTTCATACGTTTGAAAGTGGCGGAGTCGCCGGCCTTTGCTGAATTGAAAAACAGCGGCCGCCAGGTAGACATGCCCGTGCTGGAAGTCATGCGCCAGCATCCCCGCGCCGTGCTCACGGCCGCGGGCACGCGTATGGCGGAAACCACCTGGTTCTATACCGTGGTGACGTTTTCGCTGAGCTATATCACGCAGCAGCTGGGCCTGCCGAAAGCGCTGGCGCTGGAAGCCATCGTGGCCGGTGCGCTGGTCTCATTGCTGACCATTCCGCTGGCGGGGATGGCCTGCGACCGCTTTGGCGCACGCCGTGTCTTCATGACGGGGGCGGTCTTGATCGCGCTGGGTTCGGTGGTGTTTTTCCAGCTGCTGGCCAGCCGTGACCCCTCACTGCTTTTCCTCGCCATGATCCTGGCCATAGGTGCTGTCTTTCCGCTGGTCTATGCGCCGCAGTCTGCGCTGTTCTCGGCGCAGTTTCCGCCCGAGGTACGCTATAGCGGCATTTCGCTGTCCGTGCAGATTGCGGGTGCGGTGGCCGGCGGAGCCGCGCCGTTGGTGGCGACATCGTTGCTGGCGGCCGGCAAGGGCAGTCCGTGGATGATCAGTTTTTACCTGGCGGTGCTGGCGGTGATTGCGCTGCTTTGCTGCGCACGACTTAAGGATGCATAGGCCTGCTGCATGCCTCACACCTCACCTGGAACATCGTCATTCCCGCGCAGGCGGGAATCTCCTTGGCATATAGCGGGTCTCAAAAAAATCCCTGCCTGAATTCACGAGATTATTCGCTTCGCCCAGCCTGCGGCTGTTCAACGCCCTTCGGGCTTTTGTCCCGCCTGCGCGGGAATGACGAACTCAAGGGCGTTTCCGGTTTCCAATAAAAAAGCCCCGCGATGCGGGGCTTTTTATTCAGAGCATGCGGTCATACCGCAACGCGGTTCCGCCCCTGCTCCTTGGCGCGGGCCAGGGCCTGCCCCAGGTCCGCCAGGAAGCCGCCCATGGAGTCACGGTCCGTCGGCGTCACGGCCGCCACCCCCAGACTGATGCTGAGATACGGGCCGGCCGTGGAGCCGTCATGCGGCAGCCTGGCCTCTTCCACCAGGCGCCGGCAACGCTCGGCGACGGTGACAGCGGAGTCACGGTCGGTATCCGGCAGCACCAGCACGAATTCCTCGCCGCCGAAACGCGCCACGAAATCGCGCGGCCGCGACGCGGCACCGTCCAGCAGGTTGGCAACGCGCTTCAGGCACTCGTCGCCAGCCAGGTGGCCATAGTGATCGTTGTATTGCTTGAAGCAGTCGATATCCACCAGCACAACGGACAAGGGCTGGCTGCTGCGGTAGGCGCTGGCCCATTCGCGCTCCAGCACCTGGTCGAACATGCGGCGGTTGGAAATATCGGTGAGACCATCACGGAAGGACAGCGCATCCAGTTCATGCTGCAGGCGGTTCAGCTCTTCTTCATTGCGCTTGCGTTCGCTGATGTCGAACATGAAGCCGATCAGTGCCTCGACCTCGCCACCGCGGCGCACCACATGCACCACATCGCGTATCCAGACAAAGCTGCCATCGCTGCGCAGGGCGCGGTAGTCCGCTTCATGGTCTATGCCGGCCTGCGACTGCGCCACGCAGAAGTTGACCACGTCGTTGCGGTCTTCCGGATGCATGCGCTCGGCCCAGTCGGTCACCGTCATCCAGCTTTCCGGTGTCCAGCCCAGCAGGGCTTCGATCTGCGGGCCGATATAGGTGAACTGCTTGCTGGCCCAGTCTATTTTCCAGGGAATGGCCTTGGTGGATTCCAGCAGGGTTTTGTAGACCGCGCTGTCGGGCTCCATCTGCTGCTTGATGTCGGACATGACCGCCTCACTCCTGGATCGGCTCCTGTGCCGGCGGCAACGCCGGCCAGGGACCTGTAAAAAGCTGCGGACTATTCTGCGCCATCACCTGGC
>DASUXS010000410.1:0-6631 GCA_036377855.1 Moraxellaceae bacterium | reverse complement strand
TGGGCTTCGCCAGCTTCCAGCGCGGCATGATCCAGGAAAGCCGCCAGTGCTGACGGCGCCTCGCTGTCGTCCCATTCAAATTCACGGGCAGCGGCCACCAGTTCCTTCAAGTTCTCGAGACGGGTCTGGCCCTTCTCGCCTTTTTCCTTTTCATGGTAGGTCCAGAGCCCGCTGCCCTGGATCACCGCATCCACGCGCTCATGCAGCGGCACATTTTCAGTATTGCGCTCCAGGTCACGCACCAGATCGGTGAAGACGCTGAGCTTGCTGATCACGGGCGCCGGCAGCAGGCGTTCGCTGGCGGCTTTCTGTACGGTCTGCCACAAGGACACGCCAAGTTCGCGTGCCAGCAGGCGCAGGCTTTCCACGCTCTTGTCGCCGATGCCGCGCACCGGCAGGTTGACCACGCGCTCGAAAGCCGTGTCGTCATGCGGGTTGGCCAGCAGGCGCAGATAGGCCACGGCATTCTTGATTTCCGCGCGCTCGAAGAAACGCAGGCCGCCATGGATGCGGTAAGGCAGCTGCGCGCGTATCAGCGCCTCTTCAAGGACACGCGATTGCGCGTTGGAGCGATAGAGGATGGCGATCTCGCGACGCGCCATGCCGCGGGAAACCGCCTGCTCGATTTCACGCACGATGAACTGGGCTTCATCAAGATCATTGAAAGCGGTGTACAGCCGCAGTGGCACACCTTCTGCATCCTGCGTCCACAACTCTTTGCCCAAACGCTCGGTGTTGTTGGCGATCACCGCATTGGCGGCGGCGAGGATGGCGGCGGTGGAGCGGTAATTCTGTTCCAGGCGCACGACATCGGCATCGGGAAAGTCGCGCTGGAATTCGCGGATGTTCTCGATCTTGGCGCCGCGCCAGCCGTAGATGGACTGGTCGTCGTCACCGACCACGGTGAGCATGCCGTCGGGACCGGTGAGCATGCGCAGCCAGGCGTACTGCACGGCATTGGTGTCCTGGAACTCGTCGACCAGGATGTGGCGAAAGCGCTGCTGGTAATGCGCCAGCAATGGCGGATTTTTCAGCCACAATTCATGGCTGCGCAGCAGCAGTTCCGCGAAGTCCAGCATGCCGCCACGGGCACAGGCTTCTTCATAGGACTGGTAGATGCGCGCCATGGTGGCCAGGAAGAGATCACCGTTGTGGCTGATGTGCTGGGGACGGTGGCCTTCGTCCTTCTGGCTGTTGATGAACCAGGCGGCCTGGCGCGCCGGCCATTTCTCCTCGTCCAGCGACAGCTCGCGGATGACGCGCTTGAGCAGGCGCACCTGGTCGTCGGCATCCAGGATCTGGAAGTTCTGCGGCAGGCCGGCCTCGGCCCAGTGCGTGCGCAGGAAGCGGTGGGCCAGGCCATGGAAGGTCCCCACCCAGAGGTTCTGGGTGGGGATGCCCAGCAGGGCCTCCAGCCTTCCCCGCATCTCGGCCGCCGCCTTGTTGGTGAAGGTCACGGCCAGGATGCTCCAGGGCGACATGCCGTGCTCCTGGCAGAACCAGGCGATACGGGTGGTCAGGACCCGGGTCTTGCCTGAGCCGGCTCCAGCGAGCACCAGCAAATGCTGGGCATCCGAGGTGGCGGCGGCGAGTTGGGCCTCGTTAAGGCCTTTTGTAACTGTTGTGTTCGGCTTTGTGAGTTGCATCGCACTATTCTACAGAAGCAGGGCGTAGTTTCGTTCAAGGTGGAGGAAGTCCCCCCCTGTTCAGGGGGGTCGAAAGGGTGACTAGTGGCTGAGGACAGGCGTCGGCACAAGATGTTGGTACGACTGGTCAGTTTTCCACCAGCCCGTCGCCTCTGTGTTAACAAGCCGGTGAAGGCAGTGCTATCTTCGCCCGACTTGTGATGCCTATCACACTGGGCACGCAGCACAATCGGCCACGGACGCCTCCACATAATAAGAAGTACACGGGAGTAAGAAGTCAGATGTCCGTGAATCGTGACAGCGGCCTGGCCGCTGCCATCCCCAACGAGGGTGTGGTCCGCAGGGCGCCGTCAGCGTCCGCCTCCGCCAGCAGCCTCGAAATCATGCAGAACCGGCTGATCTACGACCAACTGCCGGCCTTCATACTCGTATCCACGATTTCTGCATTCGCCACGGTTGCCCTGTACTGGAACGACCCGGTGGTGAACCGTCTTTACCTGCAGGCCTGGCTGGGCGCCTTCCTGGCCTTCATGCTCGTCCGTTCCATCGTCGTCTGGCGCGTACGCCAGAACCTGATCAGCCATGCCGGCCGCATACGCGGCATGGTGGTGCTGTCCGCGGCCATCACCGGCTCCTTCTGGGGCGTGGCCAGCGTGGTCTTCAACCCCGACCTCTTCCCCACCACCGGGGGCGATGGCAGCACCTTCTTCCAGCAGGCCCTCTTCGGCGCCCTGCTGGCCAGCCAGGGCATTGCTGCCCTGGCCTGCTATGCCGCCCATTTCCCGTCCTTCCTGGCCTTTGTCAGCACCGGCATGGTGCCCGGCCTGGCCTATGTGCTGATGCAGCCCACGCCGACCGCCAAGGCCACCGCCGGCATCGGCAGCCTGCTGCTGGTCTTCCTGGCTGTGAGCTGCCGCCGCATCAACCTCACCAGCATGTCCTCGCTCAAGCTGCGCCTGCGCAACGAGGACCTCATCCATTTCCTGGAGTCGTCCAAGACGGAAATGGAAAGCATCAACCAGAAGCTGGCCCTGGAAATCTACGACCGCAAGAACGCCGAAGTGCGCCTGCAGGAAATGAATGACAACCTGGAGCGCAAGGTCACCGAACGCACCCAGGCCCTGTCCACCCTCAACGATGCGCTGCGACAAAGCCAGGAACGACTCTCCCTGGCCATCGATGCCTCCGGCATCGGCCTCTGGGACTGGCACCTGCCCACCGACGACATCTACCACTCCAATTTCGAACAGCTTCTCGGTTACTCCAGCAAGGAACTGACCGGCTTCATGGGCCACCTCAAGCCCCTCGTGCACCCCGACGACTACGCCATGGTGAAGAAGGCCATCGTCATGCACCTGCGCAAGCGCACCCCCATCTACGACGTCCAGTACCGCATGCGCCACCGCCGCGGCCACTGGATCTGGGTGGAGGACAACGGCCGTGTCGTGGCCTGGAACGATGAAGGCCGCGCCATACGCATGATCGGCACGCGCCGCGACATCACCAAGGAACGCGAACTGGAAGAACGGCTGCGCCTCTCGGCCTCCGTGTTCCTGCATGCCGCCGAAGCCATCTTCATCCTGGACCGCGATTTCCGCTTCATCTCCATCAACCCGGGCTTCACGCAGATCTCGGGCTACACGGAAGCGGAGACCGTGGGCATACGCATCACCGATGCCCGCCCCAACTACCCCGAAGTCCACGCCATCTACATGCAGATCGTGGCGGCGCTGGAACAACACGGGGAATGGCAGGGCGAGTTCACCGAATACCGCAAGAACGGCGAAGCCTATCCCGAGTGGCTGCACCTCACCGCCGTGCGCGACGACAACGGCCAGGTCACCCACTACATCGGCCTGTTCAACGACATGACGGCGCGCCGCGAAGCCGAAGAACGCCTGCGCTACCTCTCGAATTACGACAAGCTCACCGGCTTCGCCAACCGCAACCTCTTCCGTGACCGCCTGCATGCCGCCATCTCGCGGGCCCGCGACGTCAACCACCAGGTGGCGCTGCTCTACATCGACCTCGACCGTTTCCGCCAGATCAACGACACCCTGGGCCATGAAATCGGTGACGAGCTCCTGAAGAAGGCGGCCAAGCGCATCAGCTCCGTGGATGCCAATGTCGACACCATCTCGCGTATCGGCGGCGACGAATTCACCATCATCGTCGACGACTACCACGATCGCACCGCGCTGGAACACTTCTGCGAACGCATCATCGCCGAGCTGCGCCGTCCTTTCCGTATCGGCGAACACGAGCTGCTGCTGGGCGCCTCCATCGGCATCTCGGTGTTCCCGGAAAACGGCCGCGAACTGCAGGTGCTGCTGAACCACGCCGACATCGCCATGCACCAGGCCAAGCGCCTGGGCGGCAACATCACCAAGTTCTACACCAATGACCTGCGCGTGGCCTCCATCGAGCAGCTCAACCTGGAAACCAGCCTGCGCAAGGCCATCTTCCGCGACGAGTTCGTGGTGCACTACCAGCCCAAGATGGACCTGCGCAGCAACCGCATCGTCGGCGTGGAAGCGCTGGTGCGCTGGGCACACCCGACCCTGGGCCTGCTGCATCCCAGCGAATTCATTCCGTTGGCCGAGGAAACCGGCCTGGTGTCCGCCATCGGCGAGCTGGTGCTGGACAAGGCCTGCCGCCAGGCCCAGCTGTGGAAGGAAACCGGTCTCGGCAATATCCGCACTTCGGTGAACATCCCTGCGCACCAGGTGCGCAAGGGCAACCTGGTGCAGGTGGTGAAGCGCGTGCTGGACAACACCGGCCTGGATCCGCACCTGCTGGAGCTGGAACTCACCGAATCCTCCCTGATGGAAGACAGCGACAATGTGCTGTCCATGCTCAACGAACTGCGTGGCCGTGGCATAGAAATCTCGCTGGACGACTTCGGTACCGGTTACTCCTCCCTGTCCTACCTCAAGCGCTTCCCCATCGACACGCTGAAGATAGACCAGGCCTTCATACGCGACATCGGCAACAGCCCGGACGACGAAGCCATCACCCGCGCCATCATCGCCATGGCACACAGCATGAATATGGAAGTGGTGGCAGAAGGCGTGGAAACCGAAGCCCATCTCGACTTCCTGCGCCGCGAGAACTGCGACTACATCCAGGGCTACCTGCTCAGCCGTCCGGTGCCGGACGAAGAGCTGTCGCTGCTGCTGCGCCGGCAGGCCTGAACCAGCCCCATAAAAAAGCCCGCATCATGCGGGCTTTTTTATGGGGCAGCATCTAGCGCGGCGGCGTGAACAGATGCTGCGGTGAAATATCGGCCAGCGTGGCGCAGCCGCTCACCGCCATGACGATCTCCAGCTCCTCGCGCAGGGTGCGCAGCAGATGCGCCACGCCCAGCGCGCCGGCCGTGGCCAGCGCATGGATATAGGGACGCCCCACCATGACCGCGGTGGCGCCCAGCGCAATCGCCTTGAAGACATCACTGCCGCGACGCACACCGCCATCCAGGAATACCGGGGCACGCCCCGCCACCGCGGCGGCGATCGCCGGCAATGCGTCCAGCGTGGCCGGCAGCGTGTCCAGCACGCGGCCACCGTGATTGGAAACGGCGATGCCGGCGGCCCCGCTTGCCAGGGCGCGCAGGGCATCGTCCGGATGCAGGATGCCTTTCACGATGACGGGCAATGCCGTGGCCTGGGCCAGCCAGGCAATGTCATCCCAGCCGGGAACGGCTGCCATCAGCTGGTCGAAAACAAGGCTGGGGCCGGCAGCGCTGGTCGCCATCGGCGCGTTGATGTTCACCGCCGCCACACCGGCCGGCAGCGCGAAGCCGGCGCGCTGTTCGCGATTGCGAACGCCCGCGACAGGCGCATCCACCGTCACCACGATGGCGGTGCAGCCGGCCGCTTCCGCACGCCGCAACAGTGCCAGCGTATCGTCACGAGTGGCCTGGAAATAAAGCTGGAACCAGAAGTGCCCCTGCGTCATGCGCGGCAGCTCTTCCAGGCGGGTCGACGCCAGCGTGCTCAGCACCAGGCCGGCCTGCATGGCATCGGCGGCCATGATCGTGGCCAGTTCGCCCTGTTCATGGAAAAGCTGCTGGTAAGCAATGGGTGCCAGCAACACCGGATGCGCGAATTCACGGCCGAATAACGACAATCGCGTGTGCCCGCCGCGGACATCACCCAGCACGCGGCCGGCCAGGCGCTGGCGGTCGAAAGCCTCGCGGTTGTCGCGCAGGGTCAGCTCATCCGCGGCGCCACCACTGAGATATTCCCAGGCGTTGTCGTCCAGGTGGCCGCGCGCATGCCGCTCGTAATCGGTGGCGGCAACAATGTCGCGCGGAATCGCGGCCAGTGCCGGCTTCTTCACAGCTCCGCCCACTGCCGCAGCAGGTTGTGGTAGTGGTTGGTCAGCGCCAGCGCTTCCGGCGTGTTGCCGTGCTTCTGGCGGATTTTCACGATGGTCATGTCGAGATCGAAGAGCATGTTCCGCTGCCAGGCATCGCGCACCATGCTCTGTGTCCACAGGAAGGAGGCGAAGCGCGTGCCGCTCGTCACCGGCTCCACGCGATGCAGGCTGGTGGCGGGATAGACGATGGCATCGCCGGCCGCCAGCTTGACCATGCGCTGGCTGTAGCCGTCTTCGATGATGAGTTCGCCGCCTTCGTATTCCTGCGGATCGCTGAGGAAAAGCGTGGTGGATACATCCGTGCGCACATTGCTGCGGCGCACGGTGTCGGCCTGGATAGCATTGTCCACATGGTTGCCGTAGTGGCCGCCCCCTTCATAGCGGTTGAAGCGCGGCGGCAGGATGTGTTTAGGCAGCACCGCCGACATGAAGAGCGGATGCCGGCTAAGGGCTCCCGCCACCACTTCAGCCAGCTGCTGGGCCAGGGGGGAGTCCCCGGGCAACTGCAGGTTGCGCTTGTTGCCGGCCGCCATGGGGCCGGCCGTGGCAGCACCGTCCACCCAGTCCGCGGCAGCGAGGTGGCGCCGGATTTCCTCTACCTGCGG
>DASUXS010000409.1:0-7585 GCA_036377855.1 Moraxellaceae bacterium | reverse complement strand
AGGGTGTACAGGTCCAGGGGTTTGAGGAGATGGGCCGGCATCAGAGTTGCTCCAGCTCATCGAGCAGCGGGCCGTAAAGGCGGTCGGCCCATTGTGCGAAACGTTCGTCGCAGGGATTGGTATCGCGCCAGAGCAGACGGGTCCAGGCATCACTGCCGTCGCCCGTGCTGAATTCATTGCCGAGGTAGGCATTGAAGGCATCGTCCAGCTTCTGCTTTCTGGCATAGGCCGGCGAGGCGCGACGGAACAAGGGCAGCGGCAGGCAAAGGCCTTCGGCATAGGCCTCGGCAAAATCCAGCAGGGCTTCGCGCGGATTGGCCACCGGTCCCAGCACGATATCGCCGTCCAGGCCTATCAGGCGGCTTTGCCGCGGAATGTCATCCGGTGCCTGGGCACACAGCAGCAGATGCGCAAAACGCAGGCGCAGCAGATCGGTGGCGTAGCGGCGGTTTTCCAGCGATACGCGCAACAGACCCTGCGAGCTGATATCACCCAGGCTGCCGCGCCAGTGCACATCGCCGATATGCAGATCGATATCCACATCCGGGCGCTTTTCCGCTGCTAATGCCTGTTCGCGTTCACGCAGCCCCTGCACCAGCGCCACTTCTTCCGCCAGCAGACGTTCACCCCAGGCACCGCCGGGCAGCAGGCCGGCCGCACGCAGGCTGGCGGCCTGGCGTTGCGGGTGGCGATACAGCTCCTGGCGCAACGCGCGGCGGTCGGTGATATCCACCGGCTCTTCTGCCTGCAGGCTGCCGCTGTCGTAGGACAGCTGCACACCCAGACGTTCACGCAGGAAGTAGCGCGGCGGATGCGAGAGGAAGGTTTCAAAACGCGAAGGCGTCAGTGTCAGCAACTCTGCAGGCGGTGCCGGCAGGGCGTCATCAAAAGCGGCGGTCGCCTCCGCAAGATCGGTGCCCGCCAGGCGGCTGGCCGCGGCAAAACGCGGGGAATAGGAAAACAGATCGCCGTCGCCGCTGAAATAACGCGGGCTGAAAGGCTGCAATGCCTGCTCGGTGACGAAACGCGCACGGAACGCTTTTTCATCCGGCAGGTCCACGGTGGCGCGGACCTGGTCCAGCACTTCCGCCAGCACCGGCGACGGCGGGCGATGCGTGCCGTCGATCTCGGACAGGCCGACATGGCTGAGATACAGCCATTCACGCGCGGCCATCAGCGTTTCCAGGAAAAGATAACGGTCGTCCTGGCGGCGCGAACGGTCGCCGGCACGCGGATGCTCGGCCATCAGGTCGAAAGGCCAGGGTTTCTGCTGGCGCGGGAAAGCGCCGTCATCCATGCCCAGCACGGCAATGAAACGGAAAGGCAGGCTGCGCATGGGCACCATGGCGCAGAAAGTCACGGCGCCGTGCAGGAAACCGCGACGGCTTTCCAGGCCCTTGAGCTGGCGCGCCAGCCAGCGCCGCATGACGCTGAAGGCCTGGGCACCGGCATCCGGTGCCAGCCGCGCCTGTTCGCGCAATTCCGCCAGCACTTCACGCACATGCTGCAAGGCCGCGGCACTGCCGGGCGTTTCCGCAAAGAAATCCGCCAGCAGCGCATCAAAGCTGTCTGCCCAGTCCGGCAGGGCACGCGGCCGTGCCAGCCTTTCTTCCCAGCGCAGCAGGCTTTCCAGGAACAGCGACCAGCGCGACAGCACCTGGGCCTGGCTGCCGGACAGCACGGCGGCAGCCGGTACGCGGCCGGCAAAACGCGCATCGTCATCCGGGGCCTGCGCCAGCGGCAAGGCGAAGCCCAGCTGCAAGCGCGCCAGCGCATCGCGCCAGGTCAGCGGCACATCATCGGGCAGGCCGCGCGCGCGGCGATCCGCGGCATCACGGCCCCAGCGCAGCTGCAGCTCCTCGCACCAGCGCCGCAGCATGGGCAGGTCGCTTTCTTCCAGTTCAAAACGGCGACGCAATGCCGGCTCTTCCAGCAGCGCCAGCACCGCTTCCACTTCAAAGCGTGAGCCCGGCAGCGCCAGCAGGTCGTGGATACGCTGCAGCAGCGGCTCTTCGGTTTCCAGGCGGCGGTCGGCAATGGTGTAGGGAATGGCGGCAGGGGCATGGCGCGTGGCGAAGACGGCATCCACCAGCGGTGCATAGCGCTGGATATCCGTGCACATCACCAGCACATCGTCGGGCATGAGATCCGGGTTTTGCTGGAAGGCTTGCAGCAGCTGGTCGTGCAGCACTTCCACTTCGCGCAGCGCGCTGTGGCAGACCTGCAGGCGCAGCGAATCATCGCCGGCGGCCACCGGCACCCGCTCTTCCGGCCGGCGCACTTTCTGCGCCAGCAGGTCGCTTTGCAGCGTGGCCAGCACGCGGCCAGCCTGGTGGCCCTGCGCGGGCGAGACAAAGGCCATGGAGCGCAGCGGTTCGTTCACGCCACTGGCCGCCACCGTATTGATGAAATCGCGGCCCTGCTGCCCCAGTGAAGCCAGCAGCGGATGTGCGCCCTGCTCCGCGTCGAAAGACGCATCACCACGGCGCAGCTGTCCCCAATACTCCTCACTGGGATTGAGCAGGAAAAGATCGACGTCGATATGTTCGCCCAGCGCGCGCAGCAATTCCCAGAAGCGTGGCGGCAAGGTGCTGACACCGAAGACCGCCAGGCGCCGCGGCAATCCCCGCAGCTGGCCCGACCGTAAACGCTGCTCCAGCTCCAGCAGCAGGCCGGCACGATGCAGGGCTCCGTCACGGGCCAGGCGCTGCCAGAGTGCCGCCTGCCAGCCTTCATCGGTACCCAGGCCGAGACGGCGTCCACCCTCCCAGGCCACCAGCCAGTCCGGGCGATAGATCAGGTATTGGTCGAAGACGTCGGCCACACGCCAGGCCAGTTCATAACGGCCAGCGGCATCCGCCGCCTGCCAGTTGGCGGCCAGGGCGGCACCTTCCAGTTCACGCAGATTGGGCAGGGCCGCCAGCACGCGCCAGGCCAGCACTTCCGGATCGAAACCGGAACGGCGCGGCAGGCCGGGAAAGACCCGGGTGATGAGGCGCCAGACAAAGGCGGCAGGCAGCTGGAAATCGATATTGGCGGCAATGCCCTGGCGTCGCGCCAGCGCCAGCTGCAGCCAGCGCTGCATGCCCTTGCTGGGCACCAGCAGGGTTTCCGGCACAAGGGGGTCGGCGGCCGGTTGGCGCACTTCCAGGTAGAGGTGGAGTAGCGCGTCCAGCATATTGGACTGGTAGAGATTGAGCATCGGCGCAGTGTGCCAAAGCCACCGGGGAAGAAACAGCTGTTCACCGCGGCTTTTAGCTGGCTTTAAGGGATTTGCCAGGGCTGCCGTCGCCCCTGACAAATCCCCCACAGCTACAGACAAAGAGCCCCCACGCTGTAACGGTTTTCCGCCCATGGCTATACGGGAGGCTCACTAACATCCGTCCACAACTGGAGAGCGGCAGAGGGACGATGTCATGTGGCGACAGCTGATTCTCAAGGGCGTCATGGCGGGTGCAATCGCGGGCGGCCTGCAGGGCTGCGGCGGCTCTTCGGACAGCGGCGGTGTCGGCAACAGTCCCGGTGGCGGCAGCCCGGTGGCGGTGGCACCTGCCAGCGTAGCGGCCTACCAGGCACCGGGCGTCACCATCGCGCCTGACACCGGCAGCCGCAGCGACGCTTCCTGCAAGCTGCAGCGCAACCTCACCGGCGGCCGTCACTACCAGGTGCTGCTGACCTCGGCCAGCGGCAAGCCCATCAGCTTTGAAGTGATGGAGCCCAGGACCATCAATTGCGACAAAGGCAATCCGCTGGTGTTGCAGGGCCATGGCTTTGGCGGCTCGCGCACGATTGATCCCGCCGGCACTTTCCTTGGGCGTTTGCAGGACAACGGTTATGCGGTGGTGAGCATAGACCAGCGCGGTTTCGGCCAGAGCGGCGGCACCATACGCGTGATGGATCCGAATTTCGAAGGCCGCGACCTGCTGCAGATCCTGGATTGGGTAGAGGGCCACCTGGATTACCTGACACACCGGCAGCAGCCTGACGGCAGCTACAACCTCGTAGCCGGTTCCATAGGCAGCAGTTATGGCGGCATGTACCAGCTGCTGCTCAACAATATCGATCCCAAGCATCGCCTGGATGTGCTGGCACCGGACATCACGCCGCACGACCTGCGCTACGCCCTGAATCCCAATGGCGTGATCAAGACCGGCTGGGACCTGGTGCTGGTGGCCGGTGGTGAACTGGGCTCGGCATCCACCGCTGCCCATGTGCCGCTGCTGGAAGGCCTGGATCCGGTCATCAAGGAAACGCTGCTGCGTGGCGGTGTCTTCAATATTTTCCCGGACGGCTCCCTGCCCTTTTTCTACTACCACAGCGCGGCGTATTTCCTGGATGCCAAACCGGTCTCCGAGCAGCAGGCCCAGGAATTCCTGTTGTCTCCCCTCTCCAGTGGCTTTGGCTACGACTTCCCCGCGGTGAAACCAGCGCCGGTGGACATCCTGTTCAGCCAGGGCTTCCGCGACACCTTGTTCAACTTCAATGAGGGCTGGGCGAATTTCCTGGCCTATCGTGCGCTGGGCGGCGATGTGCGGCTGCTGACGCATGAATCCGGCCATATCCTGCCGGTCAGCGTGCAGACCTTGTTTGCCGCCGCCCCGCAGGGACCGCTGCAGGACGGTGCCGCGCAGCTCAGCACCGCGCTGTCGCAGCTGCCGGTGAGCCTGCCGGAATTCCAGGCACCGGCCGGCGCCGCCAGTTGCGGTGCACTGGGCAAGGACGATGCAACGCTGGCCTTCTTCAATGAAAAACTCAGCCCGCCCACGCCGGAAACCCTGCCCGCCGAAGTGACCCAAGGCGTGGCCGCGTTGCGTGACCATGTCTGCGTATCACTCACACCGGCCGTGGGCAGCACGGCGGCGCGCAGCACGCTGGTGAAGATCGAGGATTTCCAGGCACCGGGTGTCAGCGGTGCCGCGCAGCGCACCACGGTGAATGTACCGGCCAATGTGATCCCCACCGGCAACGGCGTACTGGGCCTGCTCTCGCCCGTGCTGCCCGATTTCCTGCCGCTGGCGCTGCCGGCCCGTGCCGCCGACCTGCGTACAGTCGCCGGGATAGGCGCGCTGGATATCACGGTCAGTCCCTCCCTGCCCATCAATGGCTGCACGCTGACGGCGCTGCTGCCCGGGGAAATTCCCCTGCGTGGCTGCGACAGCATTGTGTGGATAGGACTGGCCGCGAAAAAAGGCGCGGGCGCGGTGCGCCTGCTGGATGACCAGCTCACGCCGGTGCGCGGCCTGGGGGCCCACCACCTGGACATGACCGGCATTGCCGAACCGCTGCAGGACGGCGAGGTGCTGGGCCTGGCCGTCTACGGCTTCCATCCGCAATATCCCCTCAGCATCTCGCGCGACCTGCTGGTTCCCGCCGTCAGCGTGACGGGGACCGTCTCCCTGCCGCTGATCTCCAGCCACTGAGCACAGCGCTGAACCCGACAGCCCGCCCGCTTTGGCGGGCTGTCCGCGTTGCCCCTGCGGAGCCTCTGGGGGAGAATCCGCGCCATGAAAACCGCGTCTTCCCCCTCCTTTCCCAAGGTCCTCTCCGTTGCCCCGATGATGGACTGGACTGATCGCCATGATCGTTACTTCCTGCGCCTCTTCAATCCGCATGTGCGGCTGTATACGGAAATGGTGACCACGGGCGCCCTCATCCACGGCGACCGCCAGCGCTTCCTGAAGTTCGATGCCAGCGAACATCCCCTGGCCCTGCAGCTGGGCGGCAGCAATCCCGCCGATCTCGCCGCCTGCACGAAGATGGCCGAGGACTGGGGCTATGACGAGGTCAACCTCAATGTCGGCTGCCCCTCGGACCGTGTGCAGCACAACAAGATAGGCGCCTGCCTGATGGCGGAACCCAAGCTGGTGGCGGAATGCATAGCCGCCATGCAGGCGGCGGTGAAGATTCCGGTGACGGTGAAGCACCGTATCGGCATCGACAACCTCGACGACTACGAACATCTGGAAACCTTCGTGCGCACGGTGGCCGCCACCGGCTGCCAGACCTTTGTCGTGCATGCCCGCATCGCCATCCTGTCCGGCCTCTCGCCCAAGGAAAACCGCGAAATCCCGCCGTTGCGCTATGAGGACGTCTACCGCCTCAAACGTGAATTCCCGCAGCTTGAAATCCATATCAACGGTGGCATCAAGACCGTGGACGAAATCAGGGAACACTGGCAGCACACCGACGGCGTGATGGTGGGTCGCGAGGCCTACCACAATCCCTGGCTGCTGGCGGAGGCCCTGCCCCTCTTCGATGCCAATGCCGTGCCGCCCTCGCGGGAATCGGTGCTTGAGCAGTACCTGGACTTCATGGCGCGGGAAATGGCGGACGGGGTTCCCCTGACGCAGATGACCCGGCATATACTCGGGCTCTACCAGGGCCAGGCCGGTGCGCGCCGCTGGCGCCAGCACATCAGCGAGCATGCCCATCGCAAGGGGGCGTCGCTGGAGGTGGTGCGGCAGGCGGCGGAGTTTGTAAGGGAAGCGCAGGCGGCGGTTGAGGCTTGAATAATTAGCAGTGCAAGTTTCCCCTCACCCCAACCCTCTCCCGGAGGGAGAGGGGGAAGCGCACGAAAACAGGAAAGTGGAATGAATCAGCTTGAGCAGCTCCAGAAGATCACGACGGTGGTGGCGGATACCGGTGATATCGCCAGTATTGCCCGGCTGCGGCCGGTGGATGCCACCACCAATCCTTCGCTGATCTTCAAGGCGGCGGGCCAGGCGGAATATGCGGAGCTGATTGCGCGTGCTGTCAGCACGGCCGGCAGGGAAAACTCGGCGGAAGCCAAACGTCGTGTGGTGCTGTCCGAAGTGGCCGTGAATTTCGGCTGTGAAATCCTCAAGCACATCCCCGGCCTGGTCTCCACGGAAGTGGATGCCCGCCTCTCCTTCGACACCATGGCCACCGTGCAGGAAGGCCGCCGTGTCATCCAGGCCTATGAAAAGGCCGGCGTGCCGCGCGAACGCGTGCTGATCAAGATCGCCAGCACCTGGGAAGGCATACGTGCCGCAGAAATCCTGGAGCAGGAAGGCATAGGCTGCAATCTCACGCTGCTGTTCAGCTTTGCCCAGGCCCAGGCCTGCGCCGAAGCCGGCATCACGCTGATCTCGCCTTTCGTGGGCCGTATCCTGGATTGGCACAAGAAAGCGGAGGGCCGTGAATTCGGTGCGGCTGAAGATCCGGGCGTATTGTCCGTCGCGAAGATTTTCAATTACTACAAAAGCACGGGCTGCAAGACCGTGGTGATGGGCGCCAGCTTCCGCAATACCGGCGAGATCGCCGAACTGGCGGGCTGCGACAAGCTCACCATCAGCCCGGCCCTGCTGGATGAACTGGCCGGCAAACAAGAGGCGCTGCCGCGTCGCCTGGATGCTGCGCAAGTGGCTACTGCCGCCGCGCTGCCGCTGCTGGATGAAAAGACCTTCCGCTGGCAGCAGAACCAGGACGCCATGGCCACGGAAAAGCTGGCCGAAGGCATACGTCTCTTCGCTGCCGACCTGGTGAAGCTGGAAAACATCCTGCTGCAGAAACTGGGCTGAGCCCTTCCTACAAACCGGCTGCCAGCTCGCGCGTGAGTTCGGCG
>DASUXS010000408.1:0-2899 GCA_036377855.1 Moraxellaceae bacterium | reverse complement strand
CATTGTCGCGGTTGCGCACATAGATCTGGTCCAGGCTTTCCGGCCGCACGCGGTAGGAGGGCTCGGCCTGCAGGATGACCTGGAAGAGCCGGCTGTTCTTGGGGAACTGGCTGACATAGAGCGAGCCGAACATGGTTTGCAGCGAGGAGTAGATGTTCTGTATGGGCACGCCCTGCGCTTCGGCGCGTTCGCGGTCCACATCCACCATGAGCTGGCGCGAGCGCGTGTTGATGGTGGAGTTGACGCCAGCCAGCTCCGGACGCTGCCGGGCTTTCTGGATGATCTGGTGCACCACGTCTTCCAGTTTCGACAGCGGCGCATCGCCCTGGCTCTGCACCCAGAATTCAAAACCGCCGGTGGTGCCCAGGCCGGGAATCGAGGGCGGATTCACCGGCATGACGATGCCTTCCTTGTAGCCGGCAAACGTCTTCATGCCGCGCGCGATCAGCGCGTCGGCCTTGGCTTCCGCTTCCTGGCGCTCGGCGAACCCCTTGAGCGACACGAAGGTGGTGGCGGCATTGCCCTTGTTCTGGCCGTCGATGAGGCTGTAGCCCGCGATCGAGGCCACGGCATTCACGCCGGGCTGCTTCTGGAACCAGTCCGAGGCCTTGCTGGCCAGGTCTTCGGTGCGGTCCAGGCTGGCGGCGTCCGGCAGCATGACCACGTTGAAGATATAGCCCTGGTCTTCGACCGGCAGGAAGGAGCTGGGGATCTTGGCGAACATGCCCACGGTCAGCAGCAGCATGCCGCCGATGAGCAGGAAGGCGATCATCAGGCGCTTGATGGCCAGGGCGCTGACCGAGGTGTAACGCTCGGTGAGGCGTTCAAAGCCGCGGTTGAAGGCGGCGAAGAAACCTTTCTTCTCGCCATGGCCCGGCTTCAGCAGGATGGCGGACAAGGCCGGGGAGAGCGTGAGCGCCACGATGCCGGAGAGCACCACGGAAATCGCGATGGTGACGGCGAACTGTTTGTAGAGCTGGCCGGTGATGCCGGAGAGGAAGGTCACCGGGATGAATACGGCCAGCAGCACCAGCACGATGGCGATGACGGGGCCGGTGACTTCATCCATGGCGCGCTTGGCGGCGTCCTTGGGCGAGAGGCCGAACTCCGACATATTGCGCTCGACGTTTTCCACCACCACGATGGCATCGTCAACGACAATGCCGATGGCTAGCACCATCCCGAACAGTGTCAGCATGTTCACTGAATACCCTAGCGCACTCATGCCGATGAAGGTGCCGATGATGGACACCGGCACGGCCAGGATGGGAATCAGGGTGGCGCGGAAGCTCTGCAGGAAGAGATAGACCACGATGATCACGAGGATCACGGCTTCCATGAAGGTCTTCACCACTTCGTCTATGGATTCCTGCACGAATTCCGTGGTGTCCAGGGCCACGGAATATTCCAGGCCCTTGGGGAAGGATTTCTTCAGGGTTTCCAGCGTGGCGCGCACATTCTTGGAGACTTCCAGGGCATTGGCGCCGGGCTGCTGGTAGACGGCGATCACGGTGGCGATCTTGCCGTTGTACTTGCTGCGTATCGAATAGTCCTTGGAGCCCAGCTCGGCATGGCCGATGTCACGCACGCGCACCAGGGAACCGTCGCCCTGGCCGGCACGCAGGATGATGTTGTCGAACTGCGCTGGTTCCGTCATGCGGCCCGAGGTGGCCACCGGGAAGGTCTGCTGCACGCGGCCTTCGGTGGGCGACTGGCCGAGGCGGCCGGCGGCATACTGGTCATTCTGCTGCGCCACCGCGTTCTGCACATCGGTGGCGGTGAGTCCCAGCGCCGCCATGCGGTCCGGTTTCAGCCAGATACGCATGGCGTAGTCCGGCGTGCCCATGATGGAGGCCTGGTTGGCGCCGGGAATGCGTTTCAGCGCATCCAGCACATAGATGTTGGTGTAGTTGGCGACATAGGTCTGGTCGAAGCTGTCATCCGGTGAATACAGCGCGATCACCATCAGGAAGGCCTGCGAGCGCTTCTGCACCGACACGCCCTGCGCCTGCACCGCATCCGGCAGCTGCGGCAGGGCGAGGTTGGCGCGGTTCTGCACATCCACCTGCGCCAGCGCCGGATCGGTGCCGATCTCGAAGAAGGCGGTGATGGTGGTGTTGCCGGTCGATGAGCTGGTGGAGCTCATGTACATCATGTTGTCGGCGCCGTTGATCTGCTGTTCCAGCGGCGCGGCCACGTTCTGCGACACCACTTCGGCATTGGCGCCGGGGTAGGTGGCGCTGACCGTGATGGTGGGCGGGGAGATGTCCGGGAATTGCGCGATGGGCAGGTTGACCATGGCCACCAGGCCGGCAATCACCAGGACAATGGAAATGACCGACGAGAAAATCGGCCGGTCGATGAAGAAATGCGAAAATTTCATGCCGGCACGCTCACTGTGCCTTGCCGGCGGAGGAGGTTGCCTCTGCAGCCGCCGGCGCGGCGCTGGCCGTCACCGCTTTCACCGGCGCATCCGGGGCCAGCTTCATGAAACCGTCGACGATGACCTGGTCACCGTTTTCCAGTCCCTGCCGTATCACCCAGTTGTCGCCTGACCATTCACCGGTCTGCACCGGGCGCTGCAGCGCCTTGCCGTCCTTCACCAGCCAGACAAAGGTGCCGCGCGGTCCCTGCTGCACGGCTTTCTGCGGCACGGTGAAGGCATTGGGCCGGCTGATGCCGGAGACGGAGACGCGCACGAACTGGCCGGGACGCAGCTCGCCTTTGGGATTGGGGAATTCGGCACGGATCAGGAAGCTGCCGGTGTTTTCATTGAAGGCCGCATCGGAGAAGGTGATATGGCCTTCCTGCTTGTATTCGCTGCCGTCGGCCAGCTTGATCTTGACCACGAACTTGTTCTTGCCCGCAGTGGTGAGCTCGCCCTTGGCCTGCTGGCTGC
>DASUXS010000407.1:0-2907 GCA_036377855.1 Moraxellaceae bacterium | reverse complement strand
TGGGTGTCCCGCCCAAGCCCCTTGATGACAAGCAGACCGCCGACCTGGTCGCCCTGCTGAAGAACCCGCCCAAGGGCGAGGAAGCTTTCCTCGTGGACCTGCTGGAAAACCGCATTCCTGCCGGTGTGGATCCCGCCGCTTATGTGAAGGCCGCCTTCCTGGCCGCCGTCACCAAGGGCGAAGCCACTTCCCCCCTGGTCACCAAGGCCCGCGCCGTCTACCTGCTGGGCACCATGCTCGGTGGCTACAACGTCGAGCCGCTGATCGCGCTGCTGGATGACAAGGAACTCGGCGCTGCTGCTGCCGAAGCCCTGAAGAAGACCCTGCTGGTGTTCGACTCTTTCCACGACGTGGAAGAAAAGGCCAAGGCCGGCAACGCCAACGCCAAAGCCGTGCTGCAGAGCTGGGCCGATGCCGAATGGTTCACCAGCCGCCCCGAAGTGCCGGCTGAAATCAAGGTCACCGTGTTCAAGGTCACCGGCGAAACCAATACCGACGACCTGTCCCCCGCCCAGGACGCCTGGAGCCGCCCGGACATCCCCCTGCACGCCAACGCCATGCTGAAGAACGTGCGTGACGGCATCAATCCCGACAAGCCCACCGAAATCGGCCCCATCAAGCAGCTCGAAGCGCTGAAGGCCAAGGGCAATATCGTTGCCTACGTCGGTGACGTGGTCGGTACCGGTTCCTCGCGTAAATCCGCGACCAACTCCGTGCTGTGGTTCACCGGCAACGACCTGCCGCACATCCCCAACAAGCGTGATGGCGGCGTCTGCATCGGTTCCAAGATCGCTCCGATTTTCTTCAACACCATGGAAGATGCCGGCGCACTGCCCATCGAACTGGATGTGGGCCAGATGGGCATGGGCGACGAAGTCGTGCTGCACATCGACCACGCCACCGCCGAAGTGCGCGCCACCAAGAACGGTGCCGAAATCGCCAAGGCTCCGCTCAAGACTCCGGTGCTGCTGGACGAAGTGCGCGCCGGTGGCCGTATCAACCTGATCATCGGCCGTGGCCTCACCAGCAAGGCGCGTGAAGCGCTGGGCCTGGCACCGTCCACGCTGTTCCGCCAGCCGCAGCAGCCCGCCGACACCGGCAAGGGCTACACGCAGGCGCAGAAGATGGTCGGCCGCGCCTGTGGCCTGCCGGAAGGCAAGGGCATACGCCCGGGCACCTACTGCGAACCCAAGATGACCACCGTGGGCTCGCAGGACACCACCGGCCCCATGACCCGCGACGAGCTGAAAGACCTCGCCTGCCTGGGCTTCTCCGCCGGCCTGGTGATGCAGTCCTTCTGCCACACCGCCGCCTATCCCAAGCCCGTGGACGTGAACACGCACCACACGCTGCCGGACTTCATCATGAACCGCGGCGGTGTCTCGCTGCGTCCGGGCGACGGCATCATCCACTCCTGGCTGAACCGCATGCTGCTGCCTGACACCGTCGGCACCGGTGGCGACTCCCACACCCGTTTCCCGCTGGGCATTTCCTTCCCCGCCGGTTCCGGCCTCGTGGCCTTCGCCGCCGCCACCGGCGTGATGCCGCTGGACATGCCGGAATCCGTGCTCGTGCGCTTCAAGGGCACACTGCAGCCCGGCATCACCCTGCGCGACCTGGTGCATGCGATTCCCTACGCCGCCATCCAGCGCGGTGAGCTGACCATAGAGAAGAAGGGCAAGAAGAACGTCTTCAACGGTCGCATCCTGGAAATCGAAGGCCTGGAAAACCTGACCGTCGAACAGGCTTTCGAACTGTCTGACGCTTCCGCCGAACGTTCCGCCGCCGGCTGCTCCATCACGCTGAGCGAAGCGTCGGTTGCCGAATACCTGCGCTCCAACATCACCATGCTGAAGTGGATGATCTCGCAGGGTTACGGCGACGCCCGCACCATCGCCCGCCGTATCGAAGGCATGGAAAAGTGGCTGGCCAACCCCAGCCTGCTGCGCGCCGACAAGGACGCCGAATACGCTGCCGTCTACGAAATCGATCTCAACGAAATCAAAGAACCGATCCTGTGCTGCCCCAACGATCCGGACGACGCCAAGCTGCTGTCCCAGGTCGCCGGCGACAAGATCGACGAAGTGTTCATCGGCTCCTGCATGACCAACATCGGCCACTTCCGCGCTGCCGGCAAGCTGCTGGACAAGGTGGAAGGCGGTTCGCTGGCAACGCGTCTCTGGCTGGCTCCGCCTACCCGCATGGACGAGCACCAGCTGATGGAAGAAGGCTATTACAACATCTATGGCCGCGCCGGTGCGCGTACCGAAATGCCGGGCTGCTCGCTGTGCATGGGCAACCAGGCCCGTGTCGCGCCGAACACCACCTGCGTGTCCACCTCTACGCGTAACTTCCCGAACCGTCTCGGCCAGGGCGCCAACGTGTACCTCGCTTCCGCGGAACTCGCTTCCGTGGCCGCCGTGCTGGGCAAGCTGCCCACCGTCGCCGAGTACATGGAATACGCGCAGAAGATCGACAGCATGTCTTCCGACATCTACCGCTACATGAACTTCGACCGCATGCCCGAGTACACCGAGCAGGCCGGCAAGATCAACGTGGCGCAGCTGGCGTAAGCATCACCCCCGCCCCGCTCGTCCTGAGCTTGTCGAAGGACACCCTCTCCCCCTGGGAGAGGGTTGGGGTGAGGGCAACGCTGTAGAATAAAAAAGCCCCGCATCTGCGGGGCTTTTTATTGGGCGGCCCGAAGCAGCCCTGACACCAGCCAGCCCCGTTCGCCTGCTCTTCCGGCCAAGTCTTTTGCAAAAACGGCCACTCGCCACTCATCGCCGACGACCTGCCCAAATCCCCCTCATGCCGATCACACCAGGCCCCGCCTTCTCTCGTACACTCCCGACAGGAAGCCCGCAAAGACAGGCTCCATAGCCCCAGCGGCCCGCATAACAACAA
>DASUXS010000406.1:0-4655 GCA_036377855.1 Moraxellaceae bacterium | reverse complement strand
CCCGATGCAGAACAGGAATCCGGCCGACAGCAGCAGCACCTGGCGCTCGGTCAGGCTCGCGAGGCTGTCGCGCAGCAGGTGCGCGGGCTGGCTCAGGCCGGGGACGCGCATCAGGTGCCCTCCAGCAGACGCTGCACGCCGGCCGCGAACTGGTCGCCGCGGTCTTCGTAGTGCTTGAACATGTCGAAGCTGGCGCAGGCCGGCGACAGCACCACGGCATCACCGCTGCTGGCCAGCTCACGCGATTTCTCGATGGCGTCGCGCAGCGTGGCGGCTTCCACCTTGCGTATGCTCTGCGCCACGTCGGCGGCGATTTTCGGGCCGTCTTCGCCGATCAACACCAGGGCCTTGGCGTATTTCAGCAGCGGCGCGGACAGCGGCGAGAAATCCTGGCCCTTGCCCACGCCGCCGGCGATGAGGATGAGCTTGCCGGTGATGGCCGCGCCCAGGCCGTTGATGGCGGCCAGCGTGGAACCGACATTGGTGCCCTTGGAGTCGTTGTACCAGGCCACGCCATCCTGCTCGATGACCAGCTCGCAGCGATGCGGCAGGCCCGGAAATTCACGCAGGGTCTGCAGCATGGCGTCCATGGGCAGGCCGACGGCTTCGCCCAGCGCCAGCGCGGCCAGGGCATTGGCGACATTGTGCTCGCCGCGGATTTTCATGGCCGTCACCGGCAGCAGGCGGTCACGACCGCGCGCCAGGAATTTCTCGCCCGCCTGCAGCAGCACGCCGAACTGGTTCAGGTCGGGCGCATTCAGGCCGAAGCTGCTGCGCGGAATGCTGTCTTCGATCAGAGGCACGGTAAGCGGGTCGTCACGGTTGATCACATAGCGCTGGCAGTGGCGGAAAATGCGGTGCTTGGCCTGGTGATAGTCCTGCATGGAACTGTAACGATCCATGTGGTCTTCGCTGATGTTCAGCACCACCGCCACGGCGGCCTTGAGGCTGTGCGTGGTTTCCAGCTGGAAGCTGGAGAGTTCCAGCACATACAGGGCCTGCTCGCCTTTCTCGCGCAGCATGTCCAGCACCGGGGTGCCCAGGTTGCCGCCCACGCCGACATCGACGCCGGCGTTTTCCGCCATCAGGCCGACCAGGGTGGTCACCGTGCTTTTCGCGTTGGAGCCGGTGATGGCCACGATGGGCGCCTTCACTTCACGGCAGAAAATATCGATATCGCCAGTCACCGGAATGCCGGCATTGCGGGCGGCCTTGAGCTCCGCTTCGTTCACGGAGATGCCAGGGCTGGCCACGACTTCACGGGCTCGCAGCAACAGCTCGCCGTCGAGACGGCCCAGGCTCACTTCCACATCAGGAAATTCGGCACGCAGCTCAGCCAGACCCGGCGGATTCTCGCGCGTGTCATTGACGGCCACCGGGTAGCCGCGGCTTTTCAGGAAGCGCACGCAGGAGAGACCGGTCTTGCCCAGACCGACCACCACCCGCAAACCGTCGCGCTGTATCAGTGCCATTTCCACGTTCTCTTGTTCACTTTCGCTTTCGTCCCCTCTCCCGCCGGGAGAGGGTTAGGGTGAGGGGCGGCCTTTAATTCCACGCTGTGCGTGATTTAGGCGCCGTCCCTCATCCGCCCTTCGGGCACCCCGGATCAAGTCCGGGGCAGGCTCTTCTCCCGGAGGGAGAAGGGAAAACCACTTACCTAATCTTCAGGGATGCCAAACCCAACAAAACCAACATGAAACTGATAATCCAGAACCGCACCACCACCTTGGTTTCCGGCCAACCTTTCAATTCGTAGTGATGATGAATCGGCGCCATACGGAAGATGCGGCGCCCGGTCAGCTTGAAAGAACCGACCTGCAAGATCACCGACACCGTTTCCAGCACGAACACGCCACCCATGATGAAGAGCACGATTTCCTGGCGCACGATCACGGCGATCACGCCCAGCACGGCCCCCAGGGCCAGCGCACCCACATCCCCCATGAAGACCTGTGCGGGATAGGCGTTGAACCAGAGGAAGCCCAGGCCGGCACCGATGATGGAGCCGCAGATCACGACCAGCTCACCGGAACCCGCGACATAAGGAATGTGCAGGTAGGTAGCGAACTTGACGTTGCCGGAGAGATAGGCGAACACCGCCAGCGCGGCAGCCACCATCACCGTGGGCATGATGGCCAGGCCATCGAGGCCGTCGGTGAGGTTCACGGCATTGCTGGTGCCCACGATCACGAAATAGGTGAGCACGATGTAGAACACGCCCAGCGGCAGGATCACGCTCTTGAAGAAGGGCAGGATGAGGCTGGTTTCCACCGGCGTGCGGGCGTAATAGAACAGGAACACGGCAGCACCGATGCCGGCCACGGACTGCCAGAAATATTTCCAGCGGCCGGGCAGGCCGCGCGGATTCTTTTCCACCACCTTGCGGTAGTCGTCCACCCAGCCCACCAGGCCGAACACCGCCATCACGCCCAGCACCACCCAGACATAGGCATTGCTGAGATTGGCCCAGAGCAGCGTGCTGACGCCGATGGCGAGCAGGATGAGCGCGCCGCCCATGGTGGGCGTGCCGGTCTTGGCCAGGTGCGACTGCGGGCCGTCCGTGCGTATGGCCTGGCCGAATTTCATCGCGCGCAGCTTCTCTATCATCCACGGCCCCCACCACAGCGACAGCGCGAGCGCCGTCGCCACGCTCAGGATGGCGCGCAGGGTGAGGTAATGAAAGACCAGGAAGCCTTTGTGGTACTGCGCGAGAAACTCCGCGAGCCAGAGCAGCATGTATCAGGACTCCTTGTTGTCCAGTCGACTGTTTTCCAGTCGGCCTTTTTCGAGCATGGCGTTGACGACGTTTTCCATCTGGGCACTGCGCGATCCCTTGACCAGCAGGGTGACCACGGTTTCCAGTTCCTTTTCCAGCTCTTCGATCAAGCCCTGCTGGTCCGGGAAAGTGCGGGCCTCCGGTCCGAAACCGGCGGCGGTGAAGTGGCTGTACTGGCCCACGGAATAAAGCGCATCGATTTTTTTCATTTTTGCGTACCCCCCGACCTCGTTATGGCCCGACTCCGTGGCCCTGCCCAGTTCACCCATGTCGCCCGTGACCAGCACACGCCGGCCCGGCATTTCCGCCAGTACGTCTATCGCCGCCTTCATCGAAGAAGGATTAGCGTTGTAGGTATCGTCGATAAGACGGCAACTTGTTCCTGCGGGTGAACTCATGACATGCAGGTTGAGGCGACCGGGCACGGGCCGGGTCTTGCTCAGTCCTGCAACGATTTTTTCCAGGGGCACATGGCAGGCATGGGCCAGGGCGGCCGCCGCCACTGCGTTGGCGATGTTGTGGCGGCCTATGAGCTGCAATTCGATGTCGGCGGTGCGCGCGCCGATATGCAGGTCGAAGGCGTAACGGCCGGAATCGGCCTGGCGCACATTGTCCGCCCACACATCCGCCTTCTGCTGCAGGGAGAAATGCAGCTGCTGGCGGTGCTTGCAGAGGTCCTTCCAGTACGGTGCGAATTCGTCGTCGAGGTTGATGCAGGCGATGCCGCCCTTGACCAGGCCGCCGTAGATCTCGCCCTTGGCCTGGGCAATGCCTTCGCGGCTGCCGAAGCCTTCCAGGTGCGCGGAACCCACATTGGTGATGACCGCGGCCTGCGGCGACACCAGGTTGCTGGTGTAGGCGATCTCACCGATGTGGTTGGCGCCCAGTTCGAACACGCCATAGCGATGCGTGTCGTTGAGGCGGAACAGCGTCAGCGGCACGCCGATGTCGTTGTTTTTGTTGCCCAGCGTCGCCAGCGTCGGACCCATCTCGGCGAAGATGCTGGCGGCGAATTCCTTGGTGGTGGTCTTGCCGGCGCTGCCGGTGATGGCCACGCTGACGATGTCGAACTGTTCGCGCCAGGCATGCGAGATCTTGCCCAGGGCGACATGGGTATCTTCCACCAGCAGCTGCGGCACGGACAGGCCGGCCTGTTCTTCGCTCACCACGACAGCGATGGCGCCACGCGCGGCCGCATCAGCGGCAAAACGGTTGCCGTTGAAATGCGCACCGGACAGCGCAATGAAAAGCTCGCCACCGCTCAGACTGCGCGTATCCGTGGAAAAACGCGTGATGTCGCGGTCTTCGCCTATCAGCCGCGCATGCAGCAGGAAGGCCATATGGGAAAGCTTCATGCCGCCCTCCATGCCGCCAGCGCGGCACGTACTTCCTGGGCGTCACTGAAGGGATGACGGACCCCGGCAATTTCCTGGTAATCCTCATGGCCCTTACCGGCCACGAGCACGATGTCATGCCGCCCTGCCCCCAGGATGCTCTGCTGGATGGCGTGGTGGCGGTCGGGTTCGACCACGGCATCGCGGCCGGCACCGGCCAGGATGTCGCTGATGATGGTTTCGGGGTTTTCGCTGCGCGGATTGTCACTGGTGATGACCAGGCGATCGGCCAGGCGACGGGCAATCTGCCCCATCTGCGGACGTTTGCCGCGGTCACGGTCACCGCCGCAGCCGAACACGCAGGCCAGCTCGGCCTCGGCATGTTCGCGCAGGCTGGTCAGCACTTTTTCCAGGGCATCCGGCGTATGCGCGTAATCCACCACGACCGTGGGATGCTCGCCGATGAAGCTTTCCATGCGGCCCGGCACCGGCTGCGCAAAGCGCAACGCGTCCACGGCCTCGGCCAGCGGGACATCCAGCGCGAG
>DASUXS010000405.1:0-4569 GCA_036377855.1 Moraxellaceae bacterium | reverse complement strand
ATCTGAGGCCATCATGAACGGCAGGATGCTGATGGTGGTGCTGGTGCTGGGTGCCATGTTCGCCTGGCAGCACCAGCTGGAGCTGAAGCGCTGGTGGCGCACGCAGATGGCACCGGCCGCCACCGGCACGGCGCCAGCCTCCACAGGTGTGCTGGTCTATACCGTGGCCGGCTGCGACGTTTGTGAGAACGCCGTACGCCTTATCGAAAAATCCGGTGTCGCGGTGACGCGCCGCCAGGTGGACCAGGATGCCGAGGCGCAGGCCGAATTCGAAGCGGCGGGCGGTGGCCTGCCGCTGATCGTGGATGGCGCGCGCCAGTTCAGCGGCTACAGCGAGGAATTCCTTTCCGCCTGGTACCTGGAGCGGCCCCGCAATCGTGCGCTGTTTACTCAGGCCGGGATTTATCGCGAGGGCGAAGCGCATCTTCCCATCCTCTACGGCACGACCTGGTGCGGCTATTGCGCGGCAGCGCGCCGTTATTTTGCCGACAATGGCATTGCCTACCGTGACCTCGACATCGAGCATGATGCCGAGGCCAAACGCCAGTATGACGTCATCGGCCTGCAGGGCGTGCCGGTGATCGTGTATGAAGACATGGTCTGGAACGGTTTCGATGCCGGGACCATGGATGCCAAACGCAAATGGGTGACAGCAAATTGAACGGTTTCAGCAAGGCCGATGTGGTGGTGGAAAAGCGCGAAGTGCTGTTCCAGGGTTTTTATCGCGTCGACAAGCTGCATCTGCGGCATCGCCAGTTCGCCGGTAGCATGGGGCCGCTGATCACGCGCGAGATGTTCGTGCGACATCCTGCGGTGGGCGTGCTGATCTATGACGCCAATACAGACGAGGTGCTGCTGATCGAGCAGTTCCGTGTCGGCGCCCTGGACGGTGTCCATCCCTGGCAGGTGGAAATCGTGGCCGGCCTGGTCGAGCCCGGCGAGGCGCTGGAAGAGGTGGCGCGCCGCGAGGCCGAGGAAGAGGCCGGCGTGAAGCTGGCGCAGCTGGAGCGGGTCATGGACTTCCTGCCCAGCCCCGGCGGTTCCGACGAGCACGTCACCCTTTATGTCGGACAGGCCGATCTCAGCCAGGCCGGCGGCCTGCATGGCCTGCCCGAGGAAGGCGAGGACATTCGTGTTAATGTCATGAGCGTGAACCAGGCGCTGGCGCAGCTGGCCAGCGGCCGCATCAACAACGCCCCCTGCATCATCGCGCTGCAGTGGCTGGCCCTGAACAAACCGCGCCTGCAGGCGCGCTGGAAAAAGGCTTGAGATGACTTCGCTGTCGCGTATGCCCTCGCCCCGCTACACGGTGGACCTGCAGCACCTGCAGACCGTGTGCGCGCTCAACTACGGCCGCCTGCGCCGTCTGCTGGGCGAGCTTGCGCATGACAGCTACCGTTTCCACTGGGACCAGCCCGGCCATGAGGCGGCCCTTATGGAGGTGCAGGTGCTGGAGCGCTCGCCCTATACCGACACCCTCATCATCCGCCAGACCGTGCTGCAGGACGGCCGCCTGCCCTGGTACCCGCGCCTGGACATGGAAGTGCGCATCTACCACGACGCCGAGCTGGCCGAAGTGCTGCGCTTCCAGGCCGCCCGCCGCATCCCGGCGCGCAACCGCTACCCCAATCCCGCCATGCACGCCCGGGATGAAAAGACCCAGGTCAACGAGTTCCTGGCCGAGTGCCTGGACCACTGCCTGCGCGAAGGCTATGCCGACTGGCAGCTGCCCGTCGGACTGCCCGGCCCCGCCAGCTCCGCGGTGTGACCGGATTCTGGTAAAAAACAAGGCGCTTGCGTTACATTCGGCGGGAATGACCCGTTCTATGGATGGTACCTTGACGCAGACCGACCAGAGACCACAGCGAGTGGTCCAGATTTCCGACTGCCACCTCTTTGCCAGTACGGATGGCCGGCTCTTGGGGCTCAACACGGAAGACAGCCTGAAGCTTGTCCTGGACCGTGTTACCCGGGAGCAACCCCAGATTGATGTGATCCTCGCCACCGGCGACCTGTCGCAGGATGGCTCGACCACGTCCTACCGCCGTTTCCAGGAACATATCGCCCGTTTCCAGGCCCCCAGCTACTGGCTGCAGGGCAACCACGACCTCACCGAGCCCATGGTCAACACCCTGGGTGGCGTCAGCCATCTCAGCCCCTGCGTCATCGAGCAGGGCGGCTGGCGCATCATCATGCTGAACTCCAGTGTCGAGCATGAGGTGCCAGGCTACTTCCAGCCTTCGGAGCTGGAGTTCCTGCAGGCGGCTCTGGAAAAGACCCGTGGCCACCACACCATGATCTGCCTGCACCACCACCCCCTGCCCATGGGCTGCGCTTGGCTGGATACCCAGGTGGTGCGCAATGCCGTGGACTTCTGGAAGGTGGTGGATGCTTTCACGCACGTTCGTGCCATCGCCTGGGGCCATGTGCACCAGGCCTCGGACCAGGAGCGGCGTGGTGTACGCCTGATGTCGGTGCCCTCGACCTGCGTACAGTTCAAGCCGCTGAGCCGGGACTTCGCCGTGGACGACGTGGCGCCGGGCTACCGCTGGTTCGACCTGCATGCCGATGGCCGCATCGATACCGCCGTCTCCCGCGTGGAGGGGGTCAAGTTCGAAGTGGATTTCAGCGTCAAAGGCTATTAACCCCTCCCGCGACCGCTGACAGAGAATGCGCGCCAGCGCATTTTTTGTTTCAGTCCCTGTTTCAGCTGTCAGTTGTCACCGCATGTCCTCCATCCTCTACATCCATGGTTTCCTGAGTTCGCCGCAGTCGGCCAAGGCGCAGCAGATGCTGGCCTGGGCCCGGCAGCAGCCCGGGCTGCAGCTCATGGTGCCGGCCCTGCCGGTGGACCCGGCCCAGGCCCTGCGCATCCTGGAAGACTGCATAGCCACCAGCCACCAGCCGCCCGGCCTCATCGGCAGCTCGCTAGGGGGCTTTTATGCGAATATCCTTGCCGCACGCCACGGCCTGCGGGCCGTGCTGATAAATCCGGCCGTGCATCCGCACCGGCTGCTGGCGGCCTATGTGGGCGAGCAGCGCAACTACCATACGGGGGTGGCTGCCGAGGTGAAGCCGGAGCACTTCCAGCTGCTGGAAACGCTGGAGCAGAAGCCACCGCATCCCGAGCGCCTGTGGGTGCTGCTGGAGACCGGTGACGAAGCCCTGGATTACCGCCAGGCCGAACAGTTCTACGCGGCCTGCAAAACGCACGTGACGGCGGGCGGCTCGCATACCTATGAAGGGTTTGCGCAGCAGCTGCCGGCCATCGTGGAATTTCTGAGTCAGCAATAAAAGTTTTGAGAAAGCATGGCGAACAATTACACCGCAGAAGCCATTGAGGTGCTGTCCGGGCTGGACCCGGTGAAAAAGCGCCCCGGCATGTACACCGACACCCAGCGCCCCAACCACCTGGCGCAGGAAGTCATAGACAACTCCGTGGACGAAGCCCTGGCCGGGCATGCCTCGCGCATTGAAGTGGATCTTTATGCCGACGGCTCCCTGTCGGTGACCGATGATGGCCGCGGCATGCCCGTGGACATACATCCCGAGCACAAGGTCTCCGGCGTCGAACTCATCCTCACGCGCCTGCATGCCGGCGGTAAATTCTCCAACAAGAATTACCAGTTCTCCGGCGGCCTGCATGGCGTCGGCATTTCGGTGGTGAATGCGCTGTCCAGGCATCTCATCGTCACCGTGAAGCGCGACGGCAATGTCTACCAGCAGGAATTCCGCGACGGCGACGCCTCCACCAAGCTCACCGTGATCGATTCCGCGCCCAAGAAACAGAGCGGCACCACGGTCAAGTTCTGGGCCGATCCCAAATATTTCGACAGCGCCAAATTCTCGGTCTCCCGCCTCAAGCATGTGCTCAAGGCCAAGGCCGTGCTCTGCCCCAAGCTGACCATCGTCTTCACCGACCACAGCAGCGGCGAGAGCCTGACCTGGTATTACGAAGACGGCCTTACCGATTACCTCAAGGAATCCACCCGCGAATTCATCACGCTGCCGGATGAGCCTTTCGTGGGCGCGCTGGCCGCGGCGAAAGAAGCCGTGGACTGGGCAGTGCAGTGGCTGCCGGAAGGCGGCGAGCTGATCCAGGAGTCTTATGTCAACCTGATTCCTACGGCGCAGGGCGGCACCCATGTGAACGGCCTGCGCACCGGCCTGCTGGATGCACTGCGCGAGTTCTGCGAGTTCCGCAACCTGCTGCCGCGCGGCATCAAGCTGTCGCCGGAGGATGTCTGGGATCGCTGCGCCTTTGTCATCTCGCTGAAAATGCAGGACCCGCAATTCTCCGGCCAGACCAAGGAACGCCTGTCTTCGCGCGAATCGGCCAGCTTTGTGTCGGGTGTCGTGAAAGATGCTTTCTCGCTGTATCTCAACCAGCACACGGATATCGCCGAGCAGCTGGCGGAACTCGCCATCGCCAATGCCCAGAAGCGCCTGCGCCAGAGCAAGCAGGTGGCGCGCAAGAAAATCACCGCGGGTCCGGCGCTGCCGGGCAAGCTGGCGGACTGCTCGCTGTCCGACATCACGCGCTCCGAACTTTTCCTGGTGGAAGGTGAC
>DASUXS010000404.1:0-3915 GCA_036377855.1 Moraxellaceae bacterium | reverse complement strand
CGTCCACGCCCTGCTGGATACGCGCCTTCACCGCCTGGTAGCAGGTCTCCAGGTACTGCGGGCATTCCGCGTCCCGGCTGTCCCGGCTGACGTGTATGGGGGGCAGGTATTGAATGCGGATTTTCGCCGGCAGCGGGATATGGGTGGGAAAGATTTCCGGCCAGACGCCGAAGGGCAGCCCCGCCACCACCGGCATCATTTCACTGCGCAGCAAACGCTTCAGCCCCAGGCCGCGCGCCAGCCAGCGCCCCTCGGACAGCACGAAAACGGTTTCGCTGCCGCCGGTGGTGGCCACCGGCACGATGGGAACGCCGGCCTGTATGGCCTGGCGTATGAAACCCTTGCGCTCGGCGAACTCCACTTCATGGCGCCTTTTCCAGGAGCGCATGGAGTCGCGTTCACCGCCCGGCCAGATCACCACGGAATGGCCGGCCCCCAGGCAGGCCTGCACCGAATCGCGGCAGGCACGGACCACGCCGGTGCCGCGATACAGGCCATGAAAGCCGGGCATGGCCATGAGCACGTCATGCGCCGTGCCATGCAGGATGCGGCGGTCGCCGAAACGCTTCCACCAGCTGGCCACCAGCATCCAGGCATCCACGGTGAGCCAGGTGCCGGCATGCACGCCGACAATGATGCAGGGGCCTTCCGGCAAATGTTCCCAGCCCGTGGTTTCGACGCGGAAATAGCGGTCGTGGGTGAAATCCAGCAGCGGGGAAATACGCTGCATATAGCCGGCGTCCGGTCCCTCGAAGGGTTCGCCGTCAGTGGCGCGCTGCGAGAGGAAGCCGCGCCAGTGGCCCAGCAGGGTTTCACGGTAGCGGCCCAGCTGGTCGCGCAGGCCTGCCCCTTGCGAGTCGTCCACTTCCTGGCAAGCGGAGAACTCGTTGTAAAGTGAGGTCATGGAATCCTTTCCCCGGTTTTCCTGGTGCGCAGGCGGCAGGTGCCGGCGCCGTGTTTTTCAGATACGGGGAGTGTCCCGTATCTCCAGGGTATTCAGCGTATAGGCCGTGATGAAGGCATCCACCTGCTCATCCGCCTGCGCCG
Source organism: Moraxellaceae bacterium (assembly GCA_036377855.1). Taxonomy (GTDB): domain Bacteria; phylum Pseudomonadota; class Gammaproteobacteria; order Pseudomonadales; family Moraxellaceae; genus UBA2031. The sequence continues at coordinate 2,868 of DASUXS010000404.1, read as the reverse complement.
AGGTCAGCTGGTAGCGCTCCTTGATGATCTTACGCAGCGCTTCTTCGCCGCGCCGGGCCTTGCCCACCTCCTTTTCCGTGAGGTCCTTCCAGTAGAGCTGGATTTCACCGGCCATGGTTTTCCATACATCGTCATGGATGTTGTGCTTCATGGGACTGCCCTCCTTTGCTTTTTGCTTCCTGTTGCCTTCCTGCCCTGGCCTGGCATCGCTCAGGCCAGCTTTTCCAGCAGCTCGCGGGCTTCCTTGAGATGGGTGTCGACCATGTCACGGCGCTCGCGGGCAAAAGCGGCCAGCTCCGGCGCGCTTTCATCCCGGGCCACGGCTGCAAACACCGCGGCCAGCTCTTCATGGGCGGCTACCTGGCCCTTGAGGTAAAGCGCATCGAAGCTGCTGGCATCCACGCTCTTCAGCTGCTCGATACGTTCCACCCGCTGTTCATCCAGTTTAGGAGAGCTGGAAGAAACGCCCAGCTTGTCGGCAATCATGATCAGCTGCTTGTTGGTGGCATTGTGGGAGTTGGCCATCTTGCGGCCGAACTCGATGACGCCGGGGTCATGGCTGCGTTTCACGGCCAGCCAGCCGGCATCCACCTCCAGGCTGCCACCGGCGAGGGCGCGCCGCAGCAGGTCGCGCCGCTCATCGCTGGCCGTCTTGCTGCCGGCCTGGTTGTCGGTGCTGGCGTCATGCGGCTCCAGATCCTGCAGGCGCGCCATGGCCAGCGGTGCCAGCAGCAGCGCGCCAAAACCCAATACCAGCACGGCATATTTCTTGATGTTCATGGTAATCACTCCTTTGTCAGCGGACGTCACCGTCCCTGTCGTCAGGCATGTCCCGCCCTTCGCGCCGGCTCCTGGCTTCACGGGCCGCCTTCAGATAGGCCTGGCGTATCCTGTCCAGTTCGCTTTCATCCATCTCTTCAAGGTCCAGCAGGGAGTTGTTGGCCTTGCCCAGGCAATGGATGAGCTCATCGAGCTTGATCTGCAGGGCTTCGGAATCCCGGTTCTGGGTGTTCTGGATCAGGAAGACCATGAGGAAGGTGACGATGGTGGTGCCGGTATTGATGACCAGCTGCCAGGTGTCGCTGAAACCGAACAGCGGACCACTCACCCCCCAGACAATCACGGTGGACAAAGCCAGGAAGAATGTCGCAGGGCGGCCGGCGTGTACCGATACCTGCATGGACAGCTTCGTGAAAAACGAGGGCTTCTTCTTCATGACACCGTCTTCTTCGGCCGTTGCCTGACCCGGAATGCAAAACTCTTCCACAGCAGGACGATGACGTCTGCAAGGGAATGTAGAGTTTGGTTATTTTAGATATGCAGGCTTTGCCGGATGTTGAAGGCAACCCCGCTCCTGCAGTCTTGATTAACGATTTGTTATTCCTCGGTGCAGGGATCACGCCCGGCACTCATATCCACCCGGCACCAAGGGAAATCAAGGCAGCCCAGGCGGACTCCCTGCAAGCTATCCTTTCCTTTGGCAAGCTGTTGAATGGATGTTTCATGACCAGACCCTGGAATGTGCTCTTCCTCTGCACCGGCAATTCCGCCCGCAGCATACTGGCGGAGGTGGCGCTGAACCTGCTGGGTCACGGCCGCTTCCGCGCCTATAGCGCCGGCAGCCGGCCTCTCGGCCAGGTGAATCCCTATGCGCTGGAAATCGCGGTGACGCTGGGGTATCCCCTTACCAGCCTCAGCAGCAAAAGCTGGGAGCATTTCAGCGGCAACGCGCCCGCCATGGACATCATCATCACGGTCTGCGACAAGGCCGCAGGCGAAACCTGCCCGGTGTGGCCGGGTCATCCCGCCACGGCACACTGGGGCTTTGCCGATCCCGCCACGGTTCGCGGCAGCGATGGCGAAAAGCGCAAAGCCTTCCTGGACACCTTCCACCAGGTACGCGGCAAGGTGCAGCAACTGGTGGACCTGCCGCTGGAGATGCTGGATGCCGCGGCAAGGCAGTCCGCCCTGCACAGGATAGGCCGGCAATGAAAAGCACCCGTCTTACAAAAAGCCCGGCATCTGCCGGGCTTTTTCATACAGCTTTTCCACGCCCACGCGCAGCGGGCACAAATCCCTGACACTTCTTCACTGACAGCGCTGCCAGCGGCCCGCAGCATGATTCCTGGCGTTTTGATAAAGCGCCTGATTGATCTCTTGATTTGATTGACCTGCTTGAAAGGAAGGCTTGAAGCACGCCATGCCCAAGCAATTCACTGCCAGGGAGGGCATATCATGGCAAATCCCAGCGCCACCGGACTGTCCGGCAAACATACATCCCTGTGGCTGGACACCACGCCTGAACTGGATTTCAACGATTTCCAGCCCGGCATACAGCTTGATGTCGTCATTGTCGGCGGAGGCATTGCCGGGCTCACCGCCGCCGCCCTGCTCAAGGAGGCGGGCAAGACCGTGGCCGTGCTCGAGGCGCGCAAACTGCTGCATGGCGTCACCGGCTACACCACGGCCAAAGTCACCTCGCAACACAGCCTGGTCTATGAACGGCTGCGCCAGCAGCTGGGTGATGACAAGGCACGCCTGTATGGCGAGGCCAACCAGGCCGGCGTGGAAACCATTGCGCGCCTGGTGCATGAAAGACAGATCAGCTGCGACTTCCTGCGCACCGAAGCCTATACCGTCACCGAAACCCCGGAGGGAGTGGAGGCGATACGGCAGGAAGCGGAGACCGCGGCCCGCCTCGGCCTGCCGGCCAGTTTCATGGAGACATCGCCGCTTCCCTTCTCCATCCGTGCCGCCATACGTTTTGACGGGCAGGCACAGTTCCATCCACGCAAATACCTGCAGGCACTGGCTTGGGAAATCCCGGGCCAGGGCAGCCATGTCTTTGAACATACCCGCGTGCTGGGT
>DASUXS010000403.1:0-3311 GCA_036377855.1 Moraxellaceae bacterium | reverse complement strand
GCTCGGCTCGGTGTTGTGCGTATTGGGGTAGATCCATATCTGCAGGAACTCCAGCTCCTCCGCCTCGCGGTTGTATTCGCTGTGGGTGACGCCGGTGCCCGCGCTCATCAGCTGGAACTCGCCGGCGCTGACGCGGACCTCGTTGCCCATGCTGTCGCGGTGCGATACCGCGCCCTTGAGCACGTAGGTCAGGATTTCCATGTTGTCGTGGCTGTGCGGCGGAAAGCCGGCGCCGGCCGTGACGTGGTCCTCGTTGATGACGCGCAGGACGGAGCACCCCATGTAGCGGGGATCCTGGTAGGACGAGAACGAGAAGCTGTGGCGGCTGTCCAGCCAGCCGAGCTGGCTGTGGCCGCGTTCTTCACTGCGACGGACTGTGATCATGGAGACCTCCCGCGGGACAGGCCCCGGCCGCCTCAGGTGGCGGTCCGGGCAGGGAGAGGCGGCGGGGCCGGCTCTCGACATGCACTAAGCCTAGTATTGTTCCGCTTTACTGATTAGTCTGTACGGAAGAAATTGACTGTTCCAAAAAAAGGAACAATGCCGGGTCCGGGCCCGTGCGGGGGAAAATCCATGGACCTCAATGACGTGGCGGTCTTCGAGAAGGTGGTGAGCGAGGGCAGCCTGACCGCCGCCGCCAGCCGCCTCAACCAGCCCAAGAGCTCGGTCAGCCGTGCCTTGTCGCGCCTGGAGGCCGACCTCGGCGTGCGCCTGCTGCAGCGCACCACCCGCAAGCTGCACCTGACCGAGGCCGGCCAGCTCTTCTTCGAGCGTACCCGGCGCGTGCTGGGCGAGCTGCGCGACGCCGAACAGGCGGTGACGCAATTGCAGGAGGCGCCGCGCGGCCACCTGCGCATGACCATGCCGGTGGAGCTGGGCATGAAGTTCATGGGGCGTGTGGTCGCGGAATTCATGCAGCGCTATCCCGAGGTCAGCATAGAGGTGGAGCTGTCGGGCAGGGTGGTCAACCTGGTGGATGAGGGCTTTGACCTGGGCCTGCGCATAGGTGAGTTCCGTGATTCATCGCTGGTGGCGCGCCGGCTTGGCAACCTGTCGGCGCGTTTCTATGCCAGCCCTTCCTATCTCGGCCGTCACGGTGTGCCGAAAAAACCGGAAGACATGGCCGAGCATGAAATGATCCTGTTCATGCAGACCAAGGAGAACATCGTGCAGCTTTTCCGCGAGACACTGCGCGACGGCGGGCAGCAGGGCTGCAAGCTCACCCTGCATGGCCGTCTCACCGTGAACAATGTCAGCATGGCCTGCGATGCCGCCGTCAGCGGACTGGGTATCGCACTCGCACCGCCCTTCCTTTGTGCCGATGCGGTGGCCACGGGCCAGCTGCTGCCGGTGCTGCCGGAATACCGCGTCTGCAATGGCGGCCTCTATGCCATGTATCCCAGCCGCGAACACATGTCTATCGCCCTGCGCGCCTTCCTGGATTTCCTGGGCGAGCGCATGAAAGACCATCCCTGGTTCGAGTAAGGCCATGCCGCTGGATTATCTGCGCCATCTCTCAAGCAATGAACGCAGCCCGCGCGCCAACCGCGACCTGGGCTTCTGCCTGGCCTTCATCGCCGGCGCGGCGAATGCCGGCGGTTTTCTCGCGGTGGCGGAATACACCTCGCATATGACCGGCATTGTTTCCGCCATGGCGGACAACCTGGTGCTGGGGCAGTTTTTGCTGGTGCTGGCCGGACTGGTTTCCGTCATCAGCTTCCTGCTGGGCGCTGCGCTCTGCGCCTGGCTGGTGAACTGGGCGCGGGGCCGCGCCCTGAAAAGCGAATATGCGCTGCCGCTGATGCTGGAAGCGCTGCTGATGCTGCTGTTCGGCGTGATGGGCGCGCGTATCCAGCAGCATGTGGCTTTCTATGTGCCCTACACGGTGCTGCTGCTGTGTTTCATGATGGGCCTGCAGAACGCCATCATTACCAAGATTTCGCGCGCGGAAATCCGCACCACGCATGTCACTGGCCTGGTGACGGATGTGGGCATAGAGATCGGACGCTGGCTGTACTGGCGTGGCCATGCCGTGTCGGCAGAGCAGGCGCGCGACAACCGCCAGCGCCTGTCGCTGCATGCGACGCTGGTCGGTCTCTTTCTTGTCGGTGGTATTGCCGGCGCCTGGGGATTCAAGGAGCTGGGATTCCAGGCCAGCATCGCGCTGGCCCTTTTCCTCATGCTGCTGTCGGTGATGCCGCTGCGCGATGATATGGCGGCGCGCTGGCGCGCCTGAATCAGGCGGGCAGCGTGAGCACCGTGGCGCTGTGGTTTTCCAGTGTCTGCATGAAGGGCGTGGCACCGCCGACCGGTACCGGCCGTGATTGCGGATAGCCGAGGTAATAGCCCTGCAGCTTGCTGATGCCGAGTCCGTGCAGCGTGAGGTATTCGCTGGCGGACTCTATGCCTTCGGCAATGACATGGCAGCCGATGCGGCCGGAGATGTCGCGTATGAAACGCACGAACTCGCGCTTGATACGATCGTTTTGAATATTGGCTACAAAATGCCGGTCTATCTTTACGTAGTCCGGCCGTATTTCCGACCAGAGACGCAGTCCGGAATAACCTGAGCCCAGGTCATCGATCGCAATCTGGAAGCCCATGCCGGCATAATGCCGCGTCGCGCGCGCCAGCAGTTCGATGTCCTGGGTGGGATAGTGTTCGGAGAGTTCTATCACCACGAGCGACGGGTCCAGCCCGGTGCGCTCCAGGATGCGCAGGGTTTCGCCCTGCGGATGCTGCGGGTCCATCAGGGCCATGGGGCTGACATTGAGGAAAAGCTTGCCGGGCAGGCCCAGCTCCACGAAACGGGTGCAGGCCAGTTCGCGGCAGAGGCGTTCCAGGGCGGCCAGCTGGCCGGTTTCCTGCGCCAGGGTGAACAGCGCTGTGGCACTATGCAGCGCCGACCCCTCGGGACCGCGCACCAGGGCTTCATAGCCCAGCACAGTGCGTTCGCGGGTGTTGACGATGGGCTGGAAGAGCATGTGCAGGTCGCGTTGCAGCAGCAGTCGTTGCAACTCGGCGGGAGTGTGGCTGGCACTGGCCAGGGCTTCGCTGACGGGCAGGGACATCGGGATTCCTCGGCAGGGCACTTGGCGGGAAAGAGGGCGTGCAAAAAAACGGCGCCCGAAAAAACCGGAAGGCCCCAAGGCGGGCCATCACGGGGCAGCTCAGGCTACGTGGCCTGCATGGATTTTTTGTGGCTCCGGCATGACGTTTTCATGTCAGTGCCTGCAGTACGGGAGTGGAGCCCGCATCATGAAGAAACTGATTCAGGTAGTGCTGCTGTGCGCGACCGCGCTGGCCGCACC
>DASUXS010000402.1:0-3507 GCA_036377855.1 Moraxellaceae bacterium | reverse complement strand
CAGATGGAAGCCCGGCCGCATATGCCCCTGGGCATGGCCGCCTTTGAAAAGCTGGTGCAGACCGACCGCCGCGCCCGCATCTACAACCTGGACCGCCTGCGCCAGCTGAACCTGGACCATGGCGCCGAGGTCCAGATCTTCTGCGCCCACGATCCCTTCGAGTTCGACCGCCACCAGGCCTGATCTCCCTCCTTTCCCCCCTTTGCATCACCCCGGGCGGGCGGCTATGGCCGCCCGTCGACCAAGCATCCGCTTGGCTTGACTTCAATCGAGGCCCTTCCTAGAACTTACTGACTCGTCAGTAAGTAAGGCCACAGAGCCCGCCATGACCACCGACACCCCCGACAGCAAGGCAGACAGCAAGACCGCCAGCCCACGCTGGCAGCGCCGCCCCGATGCCCGTCCCGAGGAAATCCTGCGCGCGGCCATGCAGACCTTTGTCGAGCGCGGCTATGCCGCCACCAAACTCGAGGAAGTGGCGGCCCGGGCCGGTGTCTCCAAGGGCACGCTCTACCTCTATTTCAGCAACAAGGAAGACCTCTTCCGCAGCACCGTGCGCGACAGCATCGTGCCGCATATCCAGAGCGGCGAGCAGCGCGTGGTGGATTTCCAGGGCAATCCCCTGGACCTGCTGCGCGAGGCCTATATGAGCTGGGCCAGCATCGTCACCGACCCGCTGCTGGGCGGCCTGTGCAAGCTGGCCGTGACCGAGGCCGCCAACTTCCCGGAAGTGGCGCGTTTCTATTTCGAGGAAGTGGTGAAGCGCACGCGCGTGGTCTTCGCCGGCATCCTGCAACGCTGCATGGATGCCGGTGAAATCCGTGCCGTGCCGCTGGACCTCGCCGTGCGCGAGATCACCGCTCCCGTGCTTTTTTCCGTGATGTGGCGCCAGTCCATGGCCAGCCTCGATGACACCCCCCTCGATGTGCCGCGTTACCTGGATTTCCACTTCAACACCCTGCTGCATGGATTGCGCACCCCCGCCGTTACAGGAGCCGCAAAATGAATGCACAAGTCCAACCGGATGACACCGGCACCAACACCACCGATGCGCCCGTTGCCGCCGCTACCAGCAATCCGCGCAAGAAAATCGTGATGGGCATTGCCGCTGTCGCCGTGCTGGCCTATGCCGGCCATGGCTGGTGGTTCGCCGCGCATTATGTGGAAACGGACAATGCGCAGGTCGACGGCCACATCATTCCGGTGTCGCCCAAGATCGGCGGCTTCATCGCCACCATCAACGTGCAGGAAAACCAGGCGGTGAAAGCCGGTGATGTGCTCATCACCATGGATGACCGCGATTACCGTTCGAAGGTAGTACAGGCGCGCGCCGACCTCGCGCAGGCCATCGCCAATTCCGGCCGTGGTGCCCAGGCCGGCCAGGCGGTCGCCCAGCTGGGTGCCGCCAGCGCACAAGCCGAAGCCGCGCGTGCCGACATTGCCCAGGCCGAAGCCGATTTCGATCGCGCCAGCCGCGATGCCGAACGCCTGCGCGCGCTGGTGGACAAAAAGCTCGTGAGCCCGCAGCAGTACGACACCGCCGAAGCGGCACAACGTGCGGCACAGGCCCGCCTGCAGGCCGCCCGCGAAGGCGCGCGTGCCGCGACACAGCAGGTCAGTGCCGCCAGCGCCGCGCTGCGTGGTGCCGATGCGCGCCTGGAAGCGGCGCGTGCCGCGCTGGACATTGCCGAGCACCAGCTGGCCGATACACGCATCGTCGCCGCTGTCGATGGCATGGTGAGCCAGAAAACCGTGGAGACCGGCCAGCTCATGCAGGTGGGCCAGCCCATGATGAACCTGGTGCCTCTGAACGATGTCTGGGTGACGGCCAACCTCAAGGAAACCCAGGTGCGCGACATCCATGCCGGCAATGCCGTACGCGTGGAAATCGACACCTATCCCGGCGTGGAATGGACCGGCAAGGTGGAGTCGCTGGCCCCCGCCACCGGCGCCAAGTTCACCCTGCTGCCGCCGGACAATGCCACCGGCAATTTCACCAAGATCGTGCAGCGCATCCCGGTGCGCGTGCGCATCGATGCGGCTGAACACAAGGACTATGTGCTGCGCCCCGGCATGAATGCCGTGGTGCGTATCGCCAAGACCCGTTGAGCGGGAGCCTGCCGTGCAGATCTTTCCGCAAAAACAGTTCAGCGATGAGACCATACAGCGCAACCGCTACCTGATTGCCATCGTGGTGACGCTGGCCGCGATGATGGAGCTGCTGGACACCTCCATCGTCAACGTCGCCATCCCGCAGATCATGGGCAACCTGGGCGCCACGCTGGAAGAAGTGACCTGGGTGTCCACGGGCTATATCGTGGCCAATGTCATCGTGCTGCCGATTTCCGGCTGGCTGTCCAACCGCTTCGGCCGCCGCAACTATTTCATGGGCTCCATCGCCCTGTTCATCGTCTCGTCCTTTTTCTGCGGCAATGCTTCCTCGCTGGAGTCCCTGGTGTTCTGGCGCATCGTGCAGGGCCTGGGCGGTGGCGGCCTCATCGCCACCGCACAAAGCACCATCTACGAAACCTTTTCCGCGCGCGAGATAGGCAGCGGCATGGCCATCTTCGGCATGGGCATCATGATGGGGCCGACACTGGGGCCGACCGTGGGTGGCTACATCACCTACCACGCTTCCTGGCCCTGGATTTTCTACATCAACCTGCCCATAGGCCTGGCGGCCCTGCTGCTGGCGAACCAGCTGCTGCCGGATTCACGTTTCCAGCAAAAGATCACCAAGGTGGACTGGACCGGCATCGCCCTGCTGGCGCTGAGCATAGGCACGCTGCAGATCATGCTGGAGCGCGGGGAAAAGCAGCAGTGGTTCGATTCCGTGGAAATCCAGATCTATGCCGCCATCTCGCTGTTCAGCTTCATAGCTTTTATCTGGCATGAGCTGGAAGTGGACCATCCGGTGGTGGACCTGGCCGTGCTGCGCGACAGGCAATTTGCCGCCGGCCTGGTGTTTTCCTTCCTGCTGGGCATGTCGCTGTTCGCCACCGTGTTCTACCTGCCGCTCTATCTGCAGACCCTGCTGGGCTATAACGCCTGGGAAACCGGCAAGGTCATCCTGCCCGGCGCGCTGGCCAATGGTTTCACCATGGCCATCCTGGGCAAGTTCGTGGAAAAGAACGATATCGACATGCGCATCCTCGCCGTCATAGGGATTTCCGTGTTCGGCATCAGCATGTGGCAGCACAGCCTGTTCACCACGCAGAGCGGCGACGCCGATTTCTTCTGGCCACTGATCCTGCGCGGCATAGGCCTGGGCTTCATGTTCATCCCGCTCAACGCCCTGGCCATGGCGCGTATCGCGCCGCGCGACATTCCCAATGCCACCGGCATCTATACCCTGGTGCGCCAGCTGGGCGGCTCCGTGGGCATTGCCGTGGCAGCCACGCTCTTCGTGCACTGGTCCGCGGAATACAAGGCGGATCTCAGCCTGCATGTCAGCAACCTTTCCACGAGTACGCAGAGCAATCTCTTCATGATGGAGAAGTGGCTGCA
>DASUXS010000401.1:0-3758 GCA_036377855.1 Moraxellaceae bacterium | reverse complement strand
GCCCAGCACTTCGCGGCGATAGGCCGCTGGTGTCTGGTCTGTCCATTTCTTGAAGGCACGATGGAAGGAGCTGGCTTCGGAAAAGCCCATCATCAGCGCGATCTCGTCGATGGACAGCTCTTCCTTGGCCAGGTAGTAGCGCGCGGCATCCTGGCGGATGCTGTCCTTGATGGCCTGGTAGCTGGTGTTTTCTTCCTTGAGGCGGCGGCGCAGGGTCTGCGGCGTCATGCTCAGCTTTTCGCAGACCTGGGCGAAATCCGGGAAGGTGTTGCCATAGCCCTTGGAGATGATGGCGCGTATCTGCTCGGGCAGGCCTATGGGCTGGCTGTTGCCGACGATGATGTGGGCCAGGGAATCCTTGAGGAATTTGGACAGCGACAGCGGATTCTGCACCAGCGGCAGCAACAGCCAGGAGGTCGGGAAGACGATGGCGTTGCGTGCATTGTTGTAGCTGACCGGGCCCTTGTAGAGGCGGCGGAATTCCGCGGCCTGCGGCGGCTCGGGAAAATCGAACTGGATGGCGGCCGGCTCCAGCGTGCGTCCGGTCAGCCAGCTCCACAGGCGCAGGGAAATGAAGACGATGGCCTCGAGGATATTGTCATGCTCGGGTGTGCTGGCGCGCAGGATGAGACGGGACTCGCTGGCGCCCTCCTCCAGGCTCAGTGCCAGCGGCAGGTCGACGATGCGGTAGAACTGCGCCGACCGTTCCATGGCACGGCCCAGGTTGGGGCAGTTGATGACGGCATGGGCCATCATGGAAAAGGTGCCGGGCTTGGATTTGGTGCCGTGGCCCAGGCCTATGAACTCGTCCTCGGTGCGACGCATCACCACCTGCAGCAGGCGTATGAACTCGGCGGTGGACAGGCGCGCCTCGGGCTTGTCCAGCAGCGCCACGTCCAGGCCGGCCTCATGGAAGAGGCTGGCGCGGTCCACGCCTTCACGCGCCGCGTCGGCCAGCAGCCGGTTGATATAGGCGATGGTGATGGAGCCCCGGTTCACGGCTTGGCCTGTCCGCTTTAATACCCTTGGAAATCAGGAGGTTAACAGAAGCTGGCGGCGGCTGCATCCGCCCGGCCGGAAATCCGCGAGCGGGCTTTCTGTTATAGTGCGCGCCACTTCACCCGCCTGGTCCCTCCATGTTTTCACTGCACCCCCGCCTCGCCGCCGACACCATCCTGCTCGGGGATTTCCCGCTCAGTCGTTGCCTGCTCATGAACGACATGCACTATCCCTGGCTGATCCTGGTGCCGCAGCGCGAAGACGTGCGCGAAATTTTCGAGCTGTCACTGAAGGACCAGCAGCAGTTGCTGCGCGAGTCGAGCTGGGTGAGCGAGCGTCTGTCCAAGCATTTCAACGCCGACAAGATCAATATCGGCGCCCTGGGAAACATGGTGCCGCAGCTGCACCTGCACCATATCGCGCGCTACCAGAACGACGCGGCCTGGCCGGGTCCGGTCTGGGGCAGGCATCCGGCGCAGCCTTATACGGTGGAAAACCTGAAGATGATGAGCGAGCGCCTGCAACAGGCGTTCGCGGATGCGGAGAAGATGAAGTTTGTTTGGGCGGCGTGATTGCCTGCAACAACGCTAGAAGACGTCATCTCCGCGAAGGCGGGACATAAACCCAAAGGGCGTTGAACAGCCACAGGCTGACCCGAGACGGCACTGTCAGTGCTGCTCCGGCCTTCGTAGGAGCGGCTTTAGCCGCGAATCCAAACGACATAGCCCTGACCAGGCCTTTTCCCGGCCAGCGGGTTCGCGGCTAAAGCCGCTCCTACGAAAACTGGATTTCCGCTTTCGCGGGAATGGCTGCAAGAAGATCAGTGCTTCGTCAGCACAAACGCCAGCGTCCTTTCCAGCTCATTCAAACTGAACGGCTTTTCCAGCGTCGCATCGGCCCCCAGGGCCTTCATTAGCGACAGCGAATCAATGCTGAGATCGGTACGACCGCGGCCCGACATGGCCACCAGCGGCAACTGCGGCTTGTGCCGTTTCAGCTCCGCCACCAGTTTCACGCCATCCTGTTCCGGCATCAGCACATCGGTGAGCACCGCATCCACCTCGTGCGTGCTCAGCCACTGCGCCGCCTCCTCGCCATTGCCCGCGGAATGGATCTCATAACCGCAGGCCTGCAGCGCCTCCTCGAGATAACGGCGCAGCATGGGATCGTCTTCCACGATCAGCACATGGGGAGGATGGGGAGAGGCGCGATGCATGATGATCACCCTTCTACATATTCAGTCCCTGGAAATTCCGCATCCGGCGTGCGCCGGTCGCCCTGCCACGGGGGTTGCTGCAGGAGTTGCTGCAGCAGGCCCAGCAATTGTTGTCCCTGCACGGGTTTGGCCAGCACGGGAATGTCGGCCTCGCCGGTGAGCAGCGCACTGCCCTGCGCACTCAACAGCAGCACCGGCAGTGCCGGCCGGTAGCGTCGCGCCAGGCGGGTGAGCTCGCCGCCCTCAAGGCCGGGCATGACCTGGTCGGTGATCAGCGCCGCCACGGGCGTGGCCATGTCCTCCAGCAGCATGGCGGCCTGCGTGCTGTCCGTCATCACCAGCGGCTGGTAGCCGGCGGAACGCAGCAGCTCGCCCAGCATATTGGCCACCGCGGCGTCATCGTCGACCACCATCACCGGCTGGCCTTCACCCCCGCCAAAACCTTCACCGCGCAGGCTGAGCTGGCGCAGTGCCGCCGCCTCCGTGGCGGCGGGCAGGAGCACGCGGAACTGCGTGCCACCGCTGCCCGACTCCACCACCACATGACCGCCGAATTCATGCACCACGCCATGCACAACAGCCAGCCCCATGCCGGTGCCCTGGCCTATGGGTTTGGTGGTGAAAAAGGGATCGAACATGCGCTCGCGGACTTCATCGGCAATGCCGCTGCCCTGGTCACCCACCGTCACCTCCACCCATTCGCCCGAGAGCATTTCATGGCAGGAAGCACAACGCAGATGCCGGCCCAGGCATTGCCGCGCCAGCAGTTTCACTTCGCCATGGGCAGAACTGGCATCGCGGGCATTGATCACCAGGTTCATCACCACCTGCTGCAGGCCGACGGCATCCACCAGCACCGCCGGCAGGTCCTGGCTGATCTGCGTGCGCAAACGCAGGGTGGCGGGCAGCGTGGGACGCAGCATGCGCGCGGTTTCCTGCACCAGCGGCGACAGCGTCTGCACCCGGCTCTCGTTGCGGCCGGCACGGCTGAACAGCAGCAGCTGGCGTATCAGGTCACGCGCCCGTGCGCCGGCGGCATGGATTTCTTCGATATAGTTGCCGATCTTGCTGTCGCCACCGTCACCGAGACGGCGGCTGGCCAGCTCGGCATAGCCCAGGATGCTGGCCAGGATGTTGTTGAAGTCATGGGCGATGCCGCCGGCGAGCTGGCCCACGGCTTCCATCTTCTGCGCCTGGCGCAGGCCTTTCTGCAATTCGTCGCGCTCGGCCTCCATGCGCGTGATGTCCGTGATGTCGCGGGCCATGCACATGATGCGCTGCGGCACTTCGCGGGCATCACGCACCAGCCAGGCCTGTATGGACACCGGCACCTGGGTGCCGTCGGCGCGGCGGAATTCCTTGCGGTAGGAATCGCACCAGCCGCGCAGCAGGATCTGTTCGCGCGCGCGCACATCGGCTTCCTGCCAGGCCGCCGAGGTGATTTCCTGCAGGTTCATGCCCAGCAGGTCCTTGTCGTCCGCCTCCAGGCCCAGCAGGCGGTGCATGGCGGGATTGGCGGCCTCGATCTCGCCGTCCAGGGACA
>DASUXS010000400.1:0-3903 GCA_036377855.1 Moraxellaceae bacterium | reverse complement strand
CGGCCTGGTGAGCACTTCCGCCCTGGCTGCCGAGCTCAAGATCGCCGTGGCCGACAGCCAGGCCGCGCTGATGGCCAGCGATGTGGCCAAGAAGGCCGTGGAAAAGCTGCAGGGCGACATGAAGGTCCAGCGTGACCGCATGGCCCAGCTCAAGACCGAGATCGAGGCCCTGGAAGCCAAGGCACAGAAAGACGGCTCCATCATGACCGAGAAGGACAAGCAGAACCTTCAGAAGCAGGCCGAAGGCAAGTTCCAGGAGTACAACAACCTGGCCCAGGCGGTGCAGAAGCGCACCCAGGAAATCCAGAACGAACTGCTGCAGCGCATGGTGCCCAAGATGGAAGCCGCCATCGACGAGATCCAGAAGGCCAGCAAGTACGACATCATTATCGAAAGGAAGAATGTGATCTTCGCCGACCCCGGTGCGGACATCACCAAGAAGATCACGGAAAAGCTGAATGCCGCCACGGCTGGCGGCAAGTAACACGCTCGCCATGAGCACCATGACCCTGGCGGAAATCGCCGCGCTGCTCGGTGCCGAGCTGCGTGGCGAGGCGGCCTTGCCCATCCAGGGCCTGCATACGCTGGCCGGTGCCGGGCCCGAGCATCTGTCCTTCCTGTCCAATCCCCGCTACCGCAGTGAATTGCAGACCACCCGCGCCGGTGCCGTGCTGCTGCGCGCCGAGGATGCCGAGGGTTTTGCCGGCAATGCGCTGGTCATAGACCAGCCCTATGTGGCCTATGCCCGCATGGCCGCCCGCTTTGACCGTACGCCGCGCCTGCCGGCCGGCATCCATCCGTCGGCCGTGGTCAGTGCCTCCGCCAGCATCGACCCCACTGCGGCCATCGGTCCGCGTGCCGTGATAGGCGACGAGGTGGAAATCGGTCCGGGCAGCGTGGTCGAAGCCGGTGCGGTCATCCAGGCCCGCAGCTGCATAGGCAGCCAGAGCCGCATACGCGCCAATGCCGTCATCTACCATGACTGCGTCATCGGCGACCGCGTCAACATCCATGCCGGTGCCGTCATCGGCGGCGACGGCTTCGGCTTCGCCAATGACCGTGGCCGCTGGCAGAAGATCGCCCAGATCGGCCGCGTGGTCATACATGACGACGTGGACATAGGCGCCAACACCACGGTGGACCGCGGCGCCCTGGATGACACCGTCATCCACCAGGGGGTCATCATCGACAACCTGGTGCAGATCGCCCACAACGTGGTCATAGGCCCGCATACCGCCATCGCCGCCTGCTGCGGTATCTCTGGCAGCACCCGCATCGGCGCCTACTGCGTCCTGGCCGGCGGGGTGGGGCTGGTGGGGCATATCGAGATCGCGGACAAGGTCCAGATCACCGGCATGACCATGGTCACCAAATCCATTTCCCAGCCGGGCAGCTATTCTTCCGGCACGGCCTTCGAGCCCAGCGACGACTGGAAGAAGACGGCGGTCCGCGTCAAGCAGCTGGACGACATGGCCCGCCGCCTGCGCCAGCTGGAATCCGAGATCAGGCGGCTCCAGGGCCAAGCCTGACCCCGCTTTTCCCAATAAAATCAAGGCTGCACACAGGCCCGCGAGCCCGTACAATGGCGCCGCCGGATGACCGGTTAGGGGGCGCCCAGCCATCGCCAGGCCCCCGGCAGTACGGTCATCGATTCATGAGGACAGCAACACCATGATGGATATTCTGGAAATCCGCCAGTTTCTCCCGCACCGCTATCCCTTCCTGCTGGTGGACCGCGTGACTGACATTCAGCCGGGCAAGATCATCACCGGCTACAAGAACGTCACGGCCAATGAAGAGTTCTTCAACGGCCACTTCCCGGAAAAGCCCATCATGCCGGGCATGCTCATCCTGGAGTCCATGGCGCAGATCGCCGGCATCCTGGGTTTCCATACCACGGGCAAGCGGCCGGCGGACGGTTACATCTACCTCTTCGTGGGTGCCGACAATGTGCGTTTCAAACGTCAGGTAGTTCCGGGCGATCGTCTGGATCTGCAGGCGGAAGCCGGCCCCTCCAAGCGTAATATCTACAAGTTCAGCTGCCGTGCAACCGTGAACGGAGAGTTGGCCTCCAGTGCCGACATCCTCGTAGCCGAGCAGATCGTCTGATTTTTTTATTTCGGGATTCCGGGAGCCAGCGTGATTCATCCCACTGCCATTATTGATCCCGCCGCCGTCCTCGCGCCCGATGTGGAAGTCGGGGCCTACAGCCTGATCGGACCCGACGTGAAGATCGGGGCGGGCACCGTCATCGGTCCGCATGTGGTCATCAACGGCCACACCACCATCGGCGAGCGCAACCGCATTTTCCAGTTCGCTTCCGTGGGCGAAGCGGGCCAGGACAAGAAATACCGTGGCGAGCCCACGCGCCTGGAAATCGGCGATGACAATGTCATACGCGAATACTGCAGCATCCACCGCGGCACCACGCAGGATGCGGGCCTGACCCGGGTCGGCAGCCGCAACCTGCTGATGAGCAGCGTGCATGTGGCGCATGACTGCATGATAGGTGACGACAACATCATCGCCACCGGTTCCGGCGTCTCCGGCCATGTGCATATCGGCGACAGCGTCATCCTCGGCGGCATGACCGGCGTGCACCAGTTCTGCCGTATCGGCTCGCATGCCATGACCGCGGGTTGCAGCCTGGTGGTCAAGGACATTCCCGCCTATGTGATGGTGGGCGGCAATCCCAGCAAGGCCTTCGGCATGAATTACGAAGGCATGCGCCGCCGCGGCTGGTCGGCTGAAACCATCAACACCCTGAAGCGCGCCTACCGCATCGTCTACCGCGACGGCCTGACGCTGGAAGTGGCCATTGTCGAAGCGGAAAAGCTGGTGGCCGAGTGCCCCGAGGTACAGCTTTTCCTCGACTCGCTGAAAGCCTCCACGCGCGGCATCGTACGCTGAGGCAGGGGTCATGGACCGCCCGCTGCGCACCGGCCCCCTGCGCATAGGCATCGTCGCCGGCGAAGTGTCCGGCGACACGCTGGGCGCGGGCCTGATCCGCGAGCTGAAGCGCCAATATCCCCAGGCGGAATTCACCGGCATCTGCGGTCCGCAGATGCAGGCCGAAGGCGGGCAATCCCTGTTTCCCATGGAGCGCCTCTCTGTCATGGGCCTGGTGGAAGTGCTGGGCCGCCTGCGCGAGCTGTTCGGCATACGCGACCAGCTGGTGGCCGCCTTCACCGAAAACAAGATAGACGTCTTCATCGGCATAGACGCGCCCGATTTCAACCTGCGCCTGGATCCGCTGCTCAAGGCCCAGGGCATTCCCACCGTGCATTATGTGAGCCCCTCGGTCTGGGCCTGGCGCCAGGGCCGTGTCGAAGGCATACGCGCGGCCGTGGATACCGTGCTCTGCCTGCTGCCTTTCGAAAAGGCTTTTTACGACGCGCATGGCGTGGACGCCGTGTTTGTCGGGCATCCGCTGGCCGACAGCCTGCCGCTGGAAAATGACACCGCCGCCGCGCGTCGTGCACTCGGACTGGAGGCTGCCGCGGAATACATCGCACTGCTGCCGGGCAGCCGCGGTGGTGAAGTCAGCCGCATTGCCCCTCTGCTTTTCGAGGCCGCACTGCAGCTGCGGAAAAAGCGGCCGCAGGCGCGTTTCATCATTCCCGCCATCAATGCCGCGCGCCGCGCCGACATCGAACAGCATCTGGCTGCCGCCGGCCTGGATGCCGAAGTTTTTGACGACAGCCTGGGCGCCGGTGTCGGCCGCCTGGTGATGGGCGCCGCCGATGCCGTGGTGCTGGCTTCCGGTACCGCCACGCTGGAAGCCATGCTGCTGAAAAAGCCCATGGTGGTGGCCTATCGCCTGCACTGGCTGACCTGGCTGATTGCGCGTTTCCTGGTGAAGACGCCTTATGTCAGCCTGCCCAACCTGCTGGCGGGCGAGGC
>DASUXS010000399.1:0-3284 GCA_036377855.1 Moraxellaceae bacterium | reverse complement strand
GCCGGCCAGGCCGACACTGAAAAGCGCAAGATGGAAATCTGCAAGCGCTCCTATGACGTGCTGGTGGACAAGGTCGGCTTCCCGGCAGAAGACATCATCTTCGACGCCAATATCTTTGCCGTCGCCACCGGTATCGAAGAGCACAACAACTACGCCGTCGACTTCATCAATGCCTGCGCCTATATCCGCGACCACCTGCCGCATGCGCTGAGCTCCGGCGGTGTCTCCAACGTCTCCTTCTCCTTCCGCGGCAATGAGCCGGTACGCGAAGCCATACACTCGGTCTTCCTCTACCATGCCATACGCAACGGCCTGTCCATGGGCATCGTCAACGCCGGCCAGCTGGCCATCTATGACGACCTGCCGGCCGAGCTGAAGGAGCGCGTCGAGGACGTCATCCTCAACCGTCGCGCCGACGGCACCGAACGTTTGCTGGAAATCGCCGAGAAATACAAAGGCGATGGTGCCAAGAAAGAAGAAGAGACCCTGGAATGGCGCAGCCTGCCCGTGGAAAAACGCCTGGAGCATGCCCTGGTCAAAGGCATCACCGCCTTCATCGATGAAGACACCGAAGCCGCGCGCCAGATGTTCGAACGCCCCATCCAGGTCATCGAAGGCCCGCTGATGGCCGGCATGAACGTGGTGGGCGACCTGTTCGGCAGCGGCAAGATGTTCCTGCCCCAGGTGGTGAAATCCGCGCGCGTGATGAAACAGGCCGTGGCCTATCTCCTGCCCTTCATCGAAGCGGAAAAGGGCGGCGAAGTGCAGAGCAAGGGCAAGATTCTGCTGGCCACGGTGAAAGGCGATGTGCATGACATCGGCAAGAACATCGTGGGCGTGGTGCTGGGCTGCAACGGCTACGACATCGTCGACCTGGGCGTGATGGTGCCCGCCGACAAGATCCTGGAAACGGCGCGCACGGAAAAAGTGGACATCATCGGCCTCTCCGGCCTGATCACGCCTTCGCTGGACGAGATGGTGCATGTGGCGCGTGAAATGCAGCGCCAGGACTTCCATGTACCGCTGCTTATCGGTGGCGCCACGACATCCAAGGCCCATACCGCGGTGAAGATCGAGCCGCAGTTCAAGAACGATGCCGTGGTCTATGTGGCTGACGCTTCACGTGCCGTGGGCGTGGCCACCTCCCTGCTCAGCGACGAACTGAAGAAGGGCTTTGTCGCCGAGCGCAAGGCGGAATACGAGGAAGTGCGTGTCCGTCACGCCAACCGCAAACCCAAGGCCGAACGCCTGGCCTATGAGCAGGCCGTGGCCCAGGGCTTCCAGTTCGACTGGAACAACTACACCCCGCCCGTGCCGGTGCAGCCCGGCATTACGGTGTTGCAGGACTATCCGCTGGAAAAGCTGGTCGACTATATCGACTGGACGCCTTTCTTCATTTCCTGGTCGCTGGCCGGCAAATACCCGGCCATCCTGCAGGACGATGTCGTCGGTGAAGCCGCCCGCAATCTCTTTGCCGATGCCCAGGCCATCCTCAAGCGCATGATTGGCGAAAAGAAAGTGAAGGCGCATGGCGTGATCGGCCTCTGGCCCGCCGCCCGCACGGCGGCCGATGACACCGCTGTCTACAAGGATGAATCGCGCAGCGAAGTGCTGGCCACCCTGCACCACCTGCGCCAGCAGAGCGACAAGGTCAGCGGCAAGCCCAATTACTCGCTGGCCGATTTCGTGGCTCCCGTGGCAAGCACGGCCCGCGATTACCTTGGCGCCTTTGCCGTCACCGCAGGCGATGGCTGTGACGAATTCGCCAGGGAATTCGAAGCCAAGGGCGACGACTACAACGCCATCATGGTGAAAGCCCTGGCCGACCGCCTGGCCGAAGCCTTTGCCGAACACCTGCATGAGCGCGTGCGCCGCGAGTTCTGGGGCTATGCCAAGGATGAGCAGCTCGACAATGAAGCGCTGATCAAGGAAAAGTACCAGGGCATACGTCCGGCTCCCGGCTATCCCGCCTGCCCCGACCATACGGAAAAGACGCCGCTGTTCGCCCTGCTGGAAGCCACGAAAAACACCGGCATCACCCTCACCGAACATTTCGCCATGTATCCCACGGCCGCCGTCAGCGGCTGGTATTTCTCCCACCCCGACAGCTGCTATTTCAATGTCGGCAAGCTGGAGGAAGACCAGGTGCTGGACTATGCCAAGCGCAAGGGCTGGGACCGCCGCACCGCCGAGCGCTGGCTGTCGCCCAACCTGGGATATGAACCGGAGTGATGGGCCTTATCAGAATTTGTCCGAGCCGGCCTGGCTGCCTTCAGGCACACTGGGCCCGCTAAAGTCAGGAGCATAGCCATGAGCGAAGAAAAGAAGCCGGAACAGCCCAAGGAAGAACCGTCCGGGGAAGTCACGGCCTTCACCGTGCTGGGCAGCGTGTTCCGCGCCTGGTTCGGCGTGCAGAAGGAAGAAAACCGCAAACGCGATTTCAGCAGCAACAATCCCACGCCCTTCATCATCGCCGGCATCATCTTTGCCATAGGCATGGTGGGGGCGGTGATCATCATGGTGAATATTGCGCTGTCTTCGGGCGGGCATTGAGGAATACTCCACTCCCCCGTCTCTAACGTCATTCCCGCGAAGGCGGGAATCTTCATGACATCCAGTGGGCCTAAAAAAGGCACTGCCGAAGTTCAGGAGATTCCCGCCTTCGCGGGAATGACGAACCGAAATGAAAAACGGGCCATCAGGCCCGTTTTTCATTTCATCAAAGACTCACCACCAAGGCCGCTGCTGCAACCGCTCCCACCAACGCATCAGCAACCTGTCCACACTGCCTTCCGCCGCCATGCCGAAACGGCTCATCAGGCGCTGCTTGGGCGCATAGCGCACGGCAAACACATCAGCTTCACGGGTGCGGTCCGCCAGGTATTCATCGCTGGTCTTGAGCTCGTCCACCAGCTTCAGGTCCAGGGCGCGCTGGCCATACCAGTGTTCACCGGTGGCCACCTGCTCGATATCCAGCTGGCTGCGGTTCTGCTGCACGAATTCCTTGAACAGCTCATGCGTATCATCCAGCTCTTCCTGGAATTTCTGGCGTCCGGCATCGGTGTTCTTGCCGAAAACCGTCAGCGTGCGCTTGTATTCACCCGCGGTCAGCACCTCGAAATCCACCTCGTGCTTTTGCAGCAGACGGTGGAAATTGGGCATCTGCGCCACCACGCCAATCGAACCCACGACAGCAAAAGGTGCTGCCAGGATACGGTTGCCCAGGCAGGCCATCATATAGCCGCCGCTGGCCGCCACCTTGTCCACACAGATGGTCAGCGGAA
>DASUXS010000398.1:0-6352 GCA_036377855.1 Moraxellaceae bacterium | reverse complement strand
ACCCAGTCCTTGGAGGTGCCGTAGAGGTTGCCGAAGACTTCGGCATGCTCCAGGAAGGCGCCTTCGCCGATGAGGCGCACGAATTCCTCGCGGTCGGTGAAGTGGTAGTTCACGCCATGGGTTTCACCCGGGCGCATGGGGCGGGTGGTGTGGGATATGGACACGCCGATGCCGTCCACGGCCTCAACAAGCGCTTTCACCAACGAGGTCTTGCCGGTGCCGCTGGCGGCGGCCACCACAAAAAGACTTCCGGACATGCTTCCCCCAGGAATGGATTCTTATTCGATGTTCTGGATTTGTTCGCGCATCTGCTCGATCAGCACCTTGAGTTCGACCGAGGACAGCGAGCTGTCGGCGCTGACGGATTTGGAACCCAGCGTGTTGGCTTCGCGGTTGAGTTCTTGCATGAGGAAATCCAGGCGGCGGCCCACCGCACCGGCATCCTTGAGCACGCGGCGGATTTCCGCGACATGGGCATTGAGGCGGTCCATTTCCTCGGCCACATCGATTTTCTGCGAGAACAGGATCATTTCCTGTTCCAGGCGGTCGGCATTGAGCTCGCTGCGTATGTCCACCAGGCGGCCGAGCAGGCGTTCGCGGTAATGGCTGATGATGCCGGGCATGCGCGCCCGCACCTTTTCCGTTTCCGCCACGATGGCGACCAGGCGTTCCTCGATAAGGCGGGCCAGCTCGCGGCCTTCGCGTTCGCGCATGGCCAGGAACTGCTGCAGGGCGCTGTCGAACAGCTGCAGTGCGGCGGCCTGCAGGGCGGCGGCATCGGTGTCGCGGCTTTTCACCACGCCGGGCAGGCGCAGGATGTCGGTGGCATTCAGCGGCGAGGCGTGGCGCGCCATCTGGTCGATCTCGGCGGCAGCGGCGACATATTGCGCGGCCAGCTCGCGGTCCAGCTGCAGGCTGCCACCCTGGGCCTCGGCGGCCTCGTAGCGGTACTGCACGTCGACCTTGCCGCGGGTGAGGGCCTGGCGCAGGCGTTCGCGCAGGGGGAATTCGATGTCGCGCAGGGCTTCGGGCAGGCGGAAGCCCGGCTCCAGGAAGCGGTGGTTGACCGAGCGGATCTCGCAGGCGATGAGGCCGAAGTCCCCGCGGGCCTCGGCCCGGGCAAAGGCGGTCATGCTGCGTATCATGTCGGCGTCTCCCTTGAGGGCGGAATGAGGGGCGTGGCCTCCGGCCAGCGTGGCGGAAGTGTACCCCAGCCCGGCAGCTCACGCCCGGCTCGTGCCGGGGACTTCTGTCGTATACTGCCCGGCCTTTCCGATTCATCTGTTTCACGGAGTTTCCCGATGCGCCCCTCCGGCCGTACCCCTGACCAGCTGCGCCCCGTCACCATCACCCGCCACTACACCCGCCATGCCGAAGGTTCGGTGCTGGTGGAATTCGGTGATACCAAGGTGCTGTGCACGGCCAGCGTGGAAAATACCGTGCCGCGCTTCCTCAAGGGCAAGGGCGAAGGCTGGATCACCGCCGAATACGGCATGCTGCCGCGTTCCACCCACACCCGCAGCGACCGCGAGGCCAGCCGCGGCAAGCAGGGCGGCCGCACCCTGGAAATCCAGCGCCTCATAGGCCGCAGCCTGCGTGCCTGCGTTGACCTCAAGAAGCTGGGCGAGAACACCATCACCATAGACTGCGACGTCATCCAGGCCGACGGCGGCACCCGCACCGCCAGCATCACCGGCGGCTGTGTCGCGCTGGTGGACGCGCTGTCCTTCCTGCTGGAAAAGAAAGCCATCAAGCACGATCCGCTGATCGGCCTGGTCGCCGCCGTTTCGGTGGGCATGTATGAAGGCCTGCCGGTGCTGGATCTGGATTATCCGGAAGACTCCGGCTGTGAAACCGACATGAATGTGGTCATGACGCAGGCGGGCGGTTTCGTGGAAGTGCAGGGCACGGCTGAAGGCAAGCCCTTCTCGCGTGCGGAGGCGGACGCCATGCTGGCGCTGGCGGAAAAGGGCATTGGTGACCTGATAGTGCTGCAGAAGAAAGCGCTGGGCTGGTAAAACGCCCTGCGTGAAAAAAGCCGGCTGATGCCGGCTTTTTTATTGCCCTTGGTAACGCCAGCTTCTTGAATGAGCGCCGCTAAAGACGCTGGGCCCCGGCCTTCGCCGGGGCGACAGTGGGGTAGTTAGCTGCCTTCTGGGAGGAGTCACGGCGTAAGCTTCCTGGAAGCGCCCTTCAATTACTGACGGGTTTGCCGTTCACATCGTTGATGGCCGCAGTGGCCAGCCGCTCTATCGAATCCAGGCTGACGTCCGCCTTCTCGATGAACTCCGGCGTGAACTGCGCCGGATCCGCCCAGGCGCGGCCGCGGATATCGCAGCGTTTGGCCAGCTTGCCCAGCCCCAGGTCCTGCATGGCAAAACCCAGCCGCGTCCAGCGCTCGGCCAGGTCCTGTTCCTGCTTCACATCCTGCTGTCCGGTCTGTTCGACATGACGCAGATAGGTGGCCGTGCGCCGGGCGACAAGAATGACTTCGCGCACCGCGGTGATGGAGGCTTTCTTGCGTTCGTCGTTGGCGCGGCCGAGATTGGCCAGCCAGCGCACGACATGCGTGAGCAGGGTTTTGAGTTCGTCGGCGCCGAGGATGAGCATGCGCGGCCGGGTCTCAGCTTTCCGAAGAAAGCCGGTCGGCGAATTTCCAGGTGCGTATGACCTGGAGGATGTCGGTATCGCGGCGTATGGCCGCCGGGAAGGGCTGGAAAGGTTCGGCCAGGCGCACGCTCTGGCGTGCGGCTTCATCCAGCACCGGATAGCCCGAGGATTTCAGCACCACGATTTCCTTCACCTGGCCGGTAGCCAGTATGGACACCATCAGGCGCACATTGCCGTAGATCTTCTTCTGTCGCGCCAGGGCCGGATAGTTCTTGTTGCCGATTTCCTCGACACGGGAACGGAAGGCATCGACATAGGCGGCATCGCGGTCATAGCGCGTGGACACGGTGGAGACGGTGCGCACGCGCGGACGTTTGGCATAGGCCTGTTTCTTGGCGGCCAGGCGGGCTTCCATGCTGGCGATCTCGTCCGACTGCCAGGCCATGGCCAGCTGCGCCTGGCGCACCTCGCTCTGCTCCTGGCGCAGCTCTTCCGCCTTGCGGTTGTTGATGCGCCTGTCGGACTTGCCGGTGGTGGTGATGACATGGCGGCTTTCCGCCGTGGAGGCGCGGCTGGCCGCCAGGCGCTCTTCCGGCTGGATGTCATTCATGCGCTCGTCGTGGAAGCGCGACTGGTGCGGGCTGGTGACCAGGGCGGCCTTGTCCAGGCTGCCGCTGCCACGCTGGTTGGCATCCCCCAGGAAATCCGCGTCCTTGTCCGCATCTATGCTGCGGTGCTGGGCCAGCGTGACTTCCATCACCTGCGGCAGCTTGATCTTGGGGACGGCGAAGACCACGCCGAAAATCAGGATGGCGTGAAAGACCACGGCTACGAAAACCGTGAAGCTGAGGCGGTCTGAGGTGGAAACGGCGGCAGGCGCGGACATGCTTGTTATGAGTGTGGGGCGGCCGGCAAACAAAGCCGCAGTCTGCCTGCGGCAGCCGGCCTTGTCCATGCACGGCTTCGCAGTACCGGGCTCAGCGACTGGCCTGGTAGAAGCGCACGCGGCGGAACTCGTCGAACTCGTTGAGATCGGGCAGGGTGCCGGCATCTTCCTCGCCGGTCAGTACATAGGGCGGCACCTGCAGGTTCTTCACGCGCGAGTCCGCCACCAGCACTTCGGGGGCACGCTCCAGGAAGGCGGCCAGGAAGGGGTGGTTGGCCTTGTCATAGAGCACGTCGGCGGCCAGCACCAGGTCGAAGTCTTCCTGCAGCGTGAAGAAATCACCGGCCAGGCGCAGGGGCAGGTCGTTCAGCGCGGCGTTGGCGGCGCAGGCCGTGAGCGAGACCGGATCGATATCGCAGGCCACGACTTCACGGGCACCCGCCAGGGCGGCGGCGCAGGCCACGACGCCGGAACCGGCACCGAAATCCAGCACCTTCTTGCCGCGCACCAGTTCCGGCTCGCGCAGCAGGCGCCGCGCCAGCGCCAAGCCCGAGGCCCAGCAGAAAATCCAGTAGGCGGGTTCGTTGAGCGCGGCTTCCATTTCCTGCGGCGACAACGGTGCGCGCGGAAAATCGTCATCCAGCAGATAGAGCTGGAGGCCCCCGCAGTCGGGCAGGGTCACCGGCACGATACGGGCGGCGGAGAGGGTCTTGCGGATTTCCGCCGTGAGCTGGTCCTGCAGGAGGTTTGGCAAAAAAGACCTCAGCGCTGCGCGCGTTTTGCTTCTATGCAGGCAATCAGCTTGTCGGCGATGCCGTAGCCATAGGCCGCGTCGATCTCGCGTATGCAGGTGGGGCTGGTGACATTCACTTCGGTGAGATAGTCGCCGATCACGTCCAGGCCAACGAAAATGAGGCCGCGCTTTTTCAGCTCGGGACCGACCTGGGCTGCAATCCAGCGCTCACGCCCGGTGAGTTCGCGGGCTTCGCCACGGCCGCCGGCGGCGAGGTTGCCGCGGACCTCATCGCCCTGCGGGATGCGTGACAGGCCATAGGGCACGGGTTCGCCATCAATCATCAGGATGCGTTTGTCGCCGTCGACGATTTCCGGGATATAGCGCTGCGCCATGATGGGCAGGCGGCCGAGCTGGGTCAGGCTTTCCAGGGTGGCGCCGATATTGGGGCCGCCGGCCGTGAGGCGGAAAATGCCGCTGCCGCCCATGCCATCCAGCGGCTTGACGATGGCGTCCTTCTGTTCAGCAATGAAGGCGCGCAGCTTCTGCATGTCGCTGCTGATCAGGGTGGGCACCATGCACTGCGGGAAATGCGTGGCGAAGAACTTCTCGTTGCAGTCACGCAGCGACTGCGGCTTGTTCACCACCAGCACGCCGGCCTGCTCGGCCTTTTCCAGGATGTAGGTGCTGTAGACGAAGTTCATGTCGAAGGGCGGATCCTTGCGCATCAGGATCACATCCAGGTCGGCCAGCTTGCGCGGCGCCTGCTCGCCCAGCTCGAACCACTTGTCGTAGTCCTCGAAGACCTGCAGCGGGCGCATGTCGCCAAAGGCTTCGCCATCGCGCACGAAGAGATCGTCCTGCTCCAGGTACCAGAGCGTGTGGCCACGCGCGGCGGCGGCCCAGAGCATGGCGATGCTGGAGTCTTTCTTGATCTTGATGGCGGCGATGGGGTCCATCACCACGGCGATGTTCAGCGCTTTCATTGCAGCCTCGTCATGCCCTGCGATAAGTCATCCCGTATTCCCCGTCATTCCCGCGCAGGCGGGAATCTCCATGTTTGAGGCCCTGCCTGTATTCGGGAGATTCCCGCCTGCGCGGGAATGACGTTGGGAAGGGTGGGGTCGGGGACTCGATTAAATACCGTAGTCAGCGCGGTAGCGGCGTATCTGTTCCAGGTGTTCGGGCTTGTCGCCCTCTTCTTCCAGGTACTCGATGATCTGTTCCAGCTTCACGATGGAGACCACCGGAATACCGAAGTCGCGCTCCACTTCCTGGATGGCGGACAGCTCGCCCTTGCCCTTTTCCTGGCGGTCCAGGGCGACGATGACGCCGGCCGGCGTGGCCGCGGCATTCTGGATGATGCCCATGACTTCGCGGATGGCGGTGCCGGCGGTGATGACGTCATCGATGATGAGCACGCGGCCGGCCAGCGGCGCGCCGACCAGGGTGCCGCCTTCGCCATGGTCCTTGGCTTCCTTGCGGTTGAAGCACCAGGGCTTGTCCAGCAGCAGCTCGTCCGCCATCTGCACCGCGGTGGCGGCGGCCAGGGGGATGCCCTTGTAGGCCGGGCCGAAGAGCACGTCGAAATCCAGCTGCGAGTCCTGGATGGTCTCGGCGTAGAAGCGGCCCAGCTCGGCCAGCTGCTTGCCGGTGTTGAAGAGGCCGGCATTGAAGAAGTAGGGGCTCTGGCGACCGGACTTGAGGGTGAAGTTGCCGAAGCGCAGGACGCCGTGGCGGAGAGCGAATCCTATGAATTCGCGCTGGTAGTCACGCATGGGAAGGCCCGTTTGGTGGGTAGGGGACAGGCCGCTATGATAGCGGCTCGTTTTTTCACCCGCCATGCAGGATTTCCCATGCGCATCGTCTCCGCCAATCTCAACGGCATACGCTCGGCCGCCACCAAGGGCTTTTTTGACTGGATGGAAGGCAGCGGCGCCGATGTGGTCTGCATACAGGAGACCAAGGCGCAGGAGCATCAGCTGGATCTGCTGCACCGGCCCGATGGCTGGAACAGCTATTTCTTTGATGCGCAAAAGCCGGGTTATAGCGGCACGGCCATTTTCAGCCGCAAGAAGCCGGACGCCGTGAAGACCGGCCTGGGCTTTGACATCTGCGATACC
>DASUXS010000397.1:0-8080 GCA_036377855.1 Moraxellaceae bacterium | reverse complement strand
AAAATGCCATGGCGGTGTTATCCAGCAATGAGGCCGGCTTTGCCGTTAAGGCCCTGGAAGTCAGCCGCTTTGTGGTGTTATCAGGAGAACGGATTGACGAGCCCATCAACGGGCATGGTCCGTTTGTGATGAACACCTATGAGGAAATCCTCGAAGCCTACGAGGACATCAAGGCCGGCCGCTTTGAGAAAGTTGATACGACTGACAGCGCCTAACTGAACAGCCCCCCTCCCACTCCCATACCCCTTTCTCTCCCACAGCCTACTCCCTCTCCCTCTGGGAGAGGGTTGGGGTGAGGGGATACGAGCGCAGCGAGACGTGCCCCACCCCTCTCTAGCCCCCTCAGCACCAATGCCTTTTCGCAAACCAAAATTTGCGGATTTACACGCCAAATTAAATCACCCGTTCTGGGTCGACAGTGCTCTTCTCTGGCTAACGTTGTCTCTCAGCACCGCCCCAGCGCCTCGCCGGCGGGGCCTCACTTTCTTTGCTTCGCCAAAGAAAGTAAGCAAAGAAAGGCGACCCCGGGCCCGACGCCCGGCCTTCGGCCGGGTTCCCTGCGCTGCTCAGAAAGCCGGGGGTCGTTGAGACAGGACATCCCTGTCCTGCCTCAACGATTGGCGGCTTCCCTGCCGCCAACCCTTCGGGCTATTCCCCGTCTTTCTTCCGCTGCTCGGCGTCCTCTAACGGGGACCCAAAAAGCAAAAGCCGAAACAACTGCAAAAGCAAAAGCAAAAAGCACGCATCGCTGCGCTCGCTAAAAGCAAAAACACCTGCTCAAACCAGCATCTTCCTCACCAGGGCCTCGCAGGCTGCCTGATCCATATATCGCGGCACCGCATAGCTCAGATGCGCTTCCTGCAAGGCGGCTTCGGCGATGCCGGAGATGTCGCCAGCGCGCAGGTCTTTCAGGCCTTCGGGGATGCCGAAATCGGCTTTCAACTTGCGGACATGGGCAATGAACAGATCGGCGAGCTGGGTGTCGCTTTCACCACCACTGGCCAGGCCGCTGGCGCGGGCGAGGTTGGCGAGGCGGTCGGTGCAGGCGGGTTTGGAATATTCCAGGACATAGGGCAGCACGATGGCGTTCGCCCAGCCGTGGGGGGTGTGGTAGTAGGCACCGAAGTTGTGGGCGATGCCGTGCACATAGCCTAGGCCGGCGCGGTTGAGGGCCTGGCCGGCGCGGAAGGCGGCCCAGGAGACGAGCTGGCGGGAGTCCACGTCCTGGCCGTCGGCCATCACGCGCGGCAGGTGGCGCATGATGAGGCTGACGGCTTCCAGCGCCTGGCGATCGGTTTCGGGAATGGCGATACGCGAGAGATAGGCTTCGACGGCATGCGTGAGCGCATCCATGCCGGTAGCGGCAGTGACAGCGGGCGGCAGGCCCGTCATCAGCTTGCCGTCCAGCGCGGCCATCTGCGGCACGAGTTTGTGGTCGATCACGGGCAGTTTGCGGCGCTGCGCAGGATCAGAGACCACGGCGCCCACTGAGACTTCGGAGCCGGTACCGGCAGTGGTGGGAATGCAGAAGATGGGCAGCGGTGCTTCCGGCACTTTGAAAAAGCCGGTCATGGCCCAGACCTGTTTTTCATTGGTGGCGCGGGCGGCAATCACTTTGGCGCAGTCCATGGAGGAGCCGCCGCCAATCGCCAGCACCGCTTCGCAACTATGCTGCTGCAGGATCACCAAGCCCTCTTCGATCTGTTCGACGCAAGGATCGGGCAACACACCGTCGAACACGGTCACGTCCACGCCCAGGCTGCGCAAGCGTTCGCAGATAGGTTCCACAAGACCCAGTTTCACCAGGACTTTGTCGGTGACGACCAGGAGACGGCTGACACCGCTGCCGGCAATGGCATCGCAGAGCAGCAGCGAGGCACCGGGGCCGGAAAAGATGTCGGGCTGCTTGATGACCAGGCTGAGCGCGCGGCCCACGTATTTGAGGCTGCCGGTCAGGCCGCGGTAGAAACGTTCCTGGACGGGAAAGGGAATGGTGCGGGTCAGCAGGGTCACGATAAGGCTTCCAGGGGAATTCGTGGAAATTTCGGCAGGACCGTCCTGCCGATGGGAAAAGGGATTTATCTACCTGTCACTCACTACCAGGCCGTCATTACCGCGAAGGCGGGAATCTCCGGAATTCAGGCAGGGCTTTTTAAGGGCCCGCTGCATGTCATAAAGATTCCCGCCTTCGCGGGAATGACGACGTAGTAGTTATGAAAAGCCCCGCGATCGCGGGGCTTTTCATTAAACGGACTACATCAACGACCCAACCTTACTGGAAGGTTTCGCCCTTGGCGGCCATGTCCACCAGCAGCTTGGGCGGCGTGAAACGCTCGCCAAACTTGGCGGCCAACTCCTGGCTGCGCTTCACGAACTCGGGCAGGCCGATGAAGTTGATGTACTGCAGCTGGCCACCGGTCCACGGCGCCATGCCGATGCCGAAGATGGAGCCGATGTTCGCATCCGGCACATTGCGCAGCACGCCTTCTTCGTAGCAACGCGCGGCTTCGATGGACTGGCGGAACAGCAGGCGTTCCTTCAGCTCTTCGAATTCAGCAGGCGTGGGCTGCGACTTTTCGGCCTTGGTGAAGTGCTTGGCCAGTTCCGGCCACAGATGCTTCTTGCCATCGGCGGGATAGTCGTAGAAACCGGCGCCTTCCTTCTTACCCGGACGCTTGAACTCGTTCAGCATCTTGTCGATCACGGGCACGGCGGCATCGGCGGGCAGGCTCTTGCCTTCGGCGGCCAGGTCCTTTTCCGTCTGCACACGCACCTTGCGGGTGAGCTCCAGGTTCACTTCGTCCAGCACGGCCAGCGGACCCACCGGCATGCCGGCCTGGGCGGCGGCCTGTTCGATGGACTGCGGGTTCCAGCCTTCGGCCAGCATGTTCACGCCTTCCATGCAGAAGGTGCCGAACACGCGGCTGGTGAAGAAACCACGGCTGTCGTTGACGACAATCGGCGTCTTCTTGATCTGCAGGACATAGTCGAAAGCCTTGGCCAGTGCTTCGTCACTGGTGGCCTTGCCGGCGATGATTTCCACCAGCGGCATCTTGTCGACGGGCGAGAAGAAATGCAGGCCGATGAAGTTGGCGGCATTGCGCGAAGCTTCGGCCAGACCAGTGATGGGCAGCGTGGAGGTGTTGGAAGCCATGACCAGCTCGGGGCCGGTGGCGGCTTCAGCCTTCTGTGTCACGTCAGCCTTGATCTTGCGATCTTCGAACACGGCTTCGATCACCAGGTCGGCACCGGCCAGCTTGCTGTAATCGGTGGTGGCGGTGATCAGCGCCAGTTTCTCGGCAGCCTTTTCCTGGGTCATCTGGCCCTTGGAGACGCGCTTTTCCAGCAGCTTCTGCGTGTAGGCCTTGCCGCGGTCGGCAGCATCCTGCGCCGCGTCGATCAGCACCACTTCAATGCCGGCCATGGCCGACACGTAAGCAATGCCCTGGCCCATCATGCCGGCACCGAGGATGCCGACCTTCTTGCTCTTCCACTCCGGGAATTTTTCCTTGGAGGGACGCGAGCCGCCGCCATTGATCTTCTGCAGGTCGAAGAAGAAAGCCTTGATCATGTTCTTGGCATGCTTGCCGGTGGCCAGGCTGATGAAATAGCGGCCTTCGATCTTGAGCGCGCTGTCGAAATCAACCTGCGCGCCTTCGATGGCGGCGGACATGATGGCCTTGGGCGCCGGATAGCTGTCCTGCGCACCCTTGAGCTGCTTGCGCAGGTTGGCGGGGAAAGCCGGCAGGTTCATGGCCAGCGCGGGGGTGGACGGCGTGCCGCCGGGCATCTTGTAGCCGCTCTTGTCCCAGGGCTGCTGCGACACCGGATTGGCTTTGATCCATTCGCGGGCCTTGCCCAGCATTTCTTCCGGGGTTTCAGCGATTTCATCGATGATGCCGGTGGACAGTGCCTTGGCCGGCTTCATGCGCTGGCCCTGCATCAGCACGTTCATGAGACCGTTCTGGATGCCCAGCATGCGCACGATGCGCACCACGCCGCCCGCACCGGGCAGCAGGCCCAGGCTGACTTCCGGCAGGCCGAATTCGGCTTTGGGATTGTTCAGCGCGATACGGCGATGGCAGGCCAGCGCGATTTCCAGGCCGCCACCCAAGGCGGTGCCGTTGAGCGCGGCCACCACGGGCTTGCCCAGGGTTTCCAGGGCGCGCAGCTGGCGCTTGGTTTCGTTCAGGTTCTTTTCAAACTCGGGCGCGTGCTCGGGCTTGGCCTGGATCAGCAGGCGCAGGTCGCCGCCGGCGAAGAAGGTCTTCTTGGCGGAGGTGATGATGACGCCCTTGATGCTGTCTTTCTCGGCAACAAGGCGCGCGACCGTTTCGGCCATGGACTTGTTGTAGAGGTCGTTCATGGTGTTGGCGGACTGGGTGGGATCGTCCAGGGTCAGCGTGACGATGTTGTCAGCGTCTTTTTCCCAACGGATGGCGGACTGAGTCATGTTGATTCTCCAAATTCTCTCGTGGGGTTCAGACGCGTTCGATGATGGTGGCGATGCCCATGCCGCCGCCCACGCACAGCGTGCACAGGGCGCGCTTGAGGTTGCGGCGCTCGAGCTCGTCCAGCGCGATCTGCACGATCATGGCGCCGGTGGCGCCCAGCGGATGGCCCATGGCGATGGAGCCGCCGTTCACGTTCACGATGTCGTCCTTCAGGCCCATGTCCTTCATGAAACGCATGGCCACGGAGGCGAAGGCTTCGTTGATTTCCCAGAGGTCGATGTCCTTCACACCCAGGCCAGCCTTTTCCAGGGCCTTGCGGGCGGCGGGAGCGGGACCGGTCAGCATGATGGTGGGATCAGCACCGGAAACGGCGGTGGCGATGATCTTGGCACGCGGCTTCAGGCCCAGCTTCTTGCCGGTTTCGGCGTTACCGATCAGCACCAGCGCGGCGCCGTCGACGATGCCGGAGGAATTGCCGGCGGTGTGCACGTGGTTGATCTTTTCGATCCAGTTGTATTTCTGCAGGGCCACGGCGTCGAAGCCACCCATTTCACCCATCATCACGAAGGAGGGGCCGAGACCGCCCAGGCCTTCCAGGGTGGAGTTCGGCTTGATGAATTCGTCTTCTTCGAGAATGGTGAGGCCGTTGATGTCTTTCACCGGCACCACGGACTTCTTGAAGTAGCCGGCTTCGCGGGCGGCGGCGGCGCGCTTCTGCGACTGCAGGGCGAACTTGTCCACGTCTTCACGCGAGAAGCCTTCGATGGTGGCGATGAGGTCGGCACCGATGCCCTGGGGCACGAAACCGGTCTTGAGGTTGGTGGCCGGGTCCATGGCCCAGGCACCACCGTCGGAGCCCATGGAGAGACGGCTCATGGATTCCACGCCGCCGACAACCACGAGGTCTTCGAAGCCGGAGCGGATCTTCATGGCGCCCAGGTTCACGGCTTCCAGGCCGGAGGCGCAGAAACGGTTGAGCTGCACACCGGCCGTGGTGTCGTTCCAGCCCGCAGCGAGCGCGGCGGTCTTGGCGATGTCGGCACCCTGATCGCCCACGGGGGTCACGCAGCCCAGGACCACGTCATCGATATAGCCTTTGATCTCGACGCCATTGCGCTCTTCCAGCGCATGCATCAGGCCGACAACCAGGTCGACCGGCTTCACCGTGTGCAGGGAACCGTCTTTCTTGCCTTTGCCGCGCGGGGTGCGCACGGCATCAAAAATGAGGGCTTCAGTAGTCATGGGCATTCCTCGTGGGGTAGGTCGCTACAAGTGAGCGGAGGGAGGCGGGAGGCGGTCGTGGCCTGCATAGGCGCGGGCCGACCGTCCGGCCACGCTGGGGGCTAACCATGCTCCCGCCTCTATGACGGGGCAATGACCTTTGTGTTCAAAAGCGTTGACCAAAGCACTCAGGCCCCGCCTACACTGGCCGGGTAGGAGTCATAACAAGAACTTAGCGCTCATAAAAAGGAAGGCGAATGGACGCGTATGCCGTGCTGTCGGCCTGCCCTCTCTTCAGCAGCCTCAATCCCGATGCCGTGGCCCGGCTGGCCGCCACGGCCCGCCCGGTGCGGCTGGAAGCCGGTGAACGCCTGTTTGCCGCCGGCGATGCCTCGGACCGTCTCTATATCGTGGCCACCGGCCGCCTGCGCGCGGTGTTCGCCGATGGCCGCATTGCCGGCGACATCGCCCGGCTGGAGCCCATAGGCGAGATAGGCCTGCTCACCGGCGAAGGCCGCGGCGCCGGCGTGCATGCCCTGCGCGACAGCCTGCTCTTTGCCTTCAGCCGTCCCGACTTCCACGCCTTTGCCATGGCCGAACCGGCCGCCCTCATGGCCATCACCCAGGTCATCATCGGCCGTATGCGCGAACCCGGCCGCGAAACCCGGCTGCGCGCGGCGCGCAAGATACGCACCCTGGCCGTGATCGCAGCCACGCCCTCGGTCGATGGCGCGGCCTTTGCGCGGGAACTGGAAGCGGTGCTGGAGGGCAATACCACGCTGGTGGACCAGGCCCGTGCCACGCGCGAAAACAAATTCGATGGCGCCGCCTCCCTCTACAACGCCGCCCTGCATGAATGGCTGAGCGAGCTGGAGTTCCACCACAAGCAGGTGGTTTTCGATGCCGGCGGCGACGCGACCTGGACACGCACCACGCTGCGCCAGGCCGACCGCATCATCGTGGTGGCCGATGTGGCCGGGCCGGTGGCGGCCGCCGCGGTCAGCGATGCCCTGCAGGCGGCCGACCTGCGTTCACCGATAGAGCTGGTGATGTTGCGTCGCGAAGGCGAAGCCGCCGGCAGCACGCTGTCGTGGAAGGAGGATGTGCGCGCACAAAGCCACTACTTCGTTCGCCCCGGCAATCGTGCCGACATGGAAAGCCTGGCGCGCCAGCTCACCGGCTTCGGCGTCGGCCTGGTGCTGGGTGGCGGCGGTGCGCGTGGTTTTGCGCATGTGGGCCTGCTGCGGGCGCTGCGTGAATTGCGCATTCCCGTGGATGTCTGCGGTGGCGCCAGCATGGGGGCCTATGTGGCAGCGCTGCATGCCAGCGGCCGCGATGAAAGCGCCATCACGGAAACGCTGAAAGACACCTTCATGCGGCGCAAGCTGCTCAATGACTACCGCCTGCCCCTGGTGTCGCTGATTGCGGGCCAGAAATTCCGCCGCCATCTCCAAGGTGTATTCGGCGACCTGCGTATCGAACATATGCGCACGCCGTTTTTCTGCGTCTCCACCAACCTCACCCATGCCCGCAGCGAAATGCATAGCGAAGGCCTGGTGGCGGACTGGCTGGCGGCCAGCATGTGCATCCCCGGCCTGGCGCCGCCGGTGGCCTGGCAGGGCAGCCTGCTCTGCGACGGCGCCGTGGTGAACAGCCTGCCCACGGATGTGATGCAGGAGCTGGGGCGCGGCGTCATCGTGGCCAGCGATGTATCGACCGAAGGCTCCATCTGCGCGCCACATGCGCAGGGGCCGGATCCGGATTTCCTCGCGGTCTACAAACGCCTGGCGGATGGGTCGCGGGTCAGTCTGAAAGATGTGTTGTTCCGCACGACGTCGCTGGGCTCGGAAAGCGGGATGGCGGCAAGGGCGGCGCGGGCCGATATGTATTTGCGCATGCCGGTGGGGGATATCGGGACGTTTGATTGGCCTTTGCTGGATGGAATCATCGAGAAGGGTTATGAGCATGCGATGGCGCAGCTGCCGGCACTGCTGGGGAAGCTGGAGCATTAAGGGCGTTAAACTTGGCAGCTGTTTTTACTCCCTCTCCCTCCGGGAGAGGGCTGGGGTGAGGGGAATACACCACAGGCCAGCGCAAGTTCCCCCTCACCCTAACCCTCTCCCGGGGGGAGAGGGGATCAAACCCGGGATGCAGAGAGAGAGCACCGTTAAATAACTCCACTGTCGCCCCGGCGAAGGCCGGGGCCCAGCGTCTTTAGCAGCCCTTTAAATGGCCAATGCGCTCCAAGCCAGCTACCCAACTGGTCAAGGTCTTCATCCACCGCCTGCTTTCCGCCAACCACCGTCAGAGGCACTGGGCCCCGGCCTTCGCCGGGGCGACAGGGAAGAGATGAGCAGAGAATGGTTTTAATTCTCCCGGAAATGGAAACTCCCCCAACTTTACTC
>DASUXS010000396.1:0-5622 GCA_036377855.1 Moraxellaceae bacterium | reverse complement strand
CGCGCGCTGCGGCCCTTCGTGTTCCGCCGCTATATCGATTTCGGCGCCTTTGAATCGCTGCGCGAAATGAAGGACATGATAGAGCGCGAAGTGCGGCGCAAAGGCATGGACAGCAACATCAAGCTGGGCCGGGGCGGCATACGCGAAGTGGAATTCATCGCCCAGGCCTTCCAGCTCATACGCGGCGGCGTGGACAAGCGCCTGCAGCAGCGCGAGCTGCTGCCGGTGCTGCAGCTGCTGGGCGAGACCGGCCTGCTGCCGGCCAGCGCCGTGGCGGAATTGCGCGAGGCCTATCTTTTCCTGCGTCGTGTTGAACACCGTATCCAGGGCCTGCATGACCGCCAGACCCAGGAACTGCCGACCACGGCGGATGAACAGGCCCGTATCGCGCTCAGTTTGGGCTTTGCCGACTGGCCGGCCTTCATGACCGAGCTGGACCGGCACCGCGCGCATGTGGACACGCATTTCCGCAATGTCATCGCCGTGAAGGAAGAGGACAAGTCCTTGGCCAGCGCGGAGGGTTCGGCGCTGTGGTGTGCGCAGGACGATGAATTGCCGGCGCTGCTGTCCGCACAGAAATTCCGCGAGGCGGAGGCCACGGCGCAGCGTCTTCAGGAGCTGAAAGGCAACCGCCAGGTGCGCGTGCTGCAGAGCGTGGGCCGCGAACGCCTGGACAAGCTCATGCCGCTGCTGCTGCAGGAATGCGTGGCGCATGAGGAGCCCGACGTGGCCCTGCAGCGCTGCCTGCCGTTGGTGGAATCCGTGCTGCGCCGTTCCGCCTACATGATGCTGCTGGTGGAAAATCCCGCCGCCCTGAAGCGGCTGGTGGGCCTCTGCGCCGCCAGTCCCTGGATCGCCGAGGAGCTGGCGCGCTATCCGGTGCTGCTGGATGAGCTGCTCAATGCCGAGACCCTGTTCTCGCCGCCGCAGAAAGACGCCATCGAAGCCGAACTGCGCCAGGTGCTGCTGCGCATTCCCGAGGATGACCTGGAAGCGCAGATGCAGGCCCTGCGTATTTTCCAGAAAGGCCAGGTGCTGCGCGTGGCGGCCTCGGACATCACCGGCACGCTGCCGCTGATGAAGATCAGCGACTACCTCACCTGGCTGGCCGAAGCCGTGCTGGAAGAAGTGCTGTGGCTGGCCTGGCGCGACCTCAGCAGCCGCCACGGCCGGCCGACGCGGGCCGACGGCACGCCCTGCGATCCCGACTTCATCATCGCCGGCTACGGCAAGCTGGGTGGCCTGGAGCTGGGCTATGGCTCGGACCTGGACCTGGTCTTCATCCACGATGCCGGGCCGGACGGGGAAACCGACGGCGCCCGTGCCCTGGACAATGCCTCCTTCTTCGCCCGCCTGGGGCAGAAGATCATCGCCTTCCTGACCACGCCGACCTCGGCCGGCGAGCTCTATGAAGTGGACATGCGCCTGCGCCCCTCGGGCAATGCCGGCCTGCTGGTCACCTCGCTGGCCGCCTTCCGCCTCTACCAGGAGGAGAAGGCCTGGACCTGGGAGCACCAGGCCCTGGTGCGGGCCCGCGTGGTGGCCGGCGACCGCCGCCTGGCCGCCGCCTTCGATGCCGAGCGCGAGGCCGTGCTGGCGCGTGCCCGCGACCGCGACACCTTGCGCCGGGAGGTGGTGGAAATGCGCGACAAGATGCGCGCCCATCTGTCCTCGGAAGCCCCGGGCAGGAAGGGCCAGGGCTTCGACCTCAAGCACGACCGCGGCGGTATCGTTGATATCGAATTTATGGTGCAATACGCCGTCTTGGCGTGGGCGCACGAAAACCCTGAGCTGACCCGCTACCCCGATAACGTCCGCATCCTGGAAGGCCTGGCGAACCGAGGCCTTCTCCCGTCTGATGCGGCCGCCGGACTCAGGGATGCCTATCTGCAATACCGTGCCCGCGGCCATCGTCTCGCGCTCGCCAACCGGGAAGCCAAGGTCCATGAGGACGAGTTCCAGACGGAACGCGCCCTCGTCGTGCATTGGTGGACGGCTCTGCTGGGCGCCTAAATATTTGAACCGAGTAGCGGCGGGTTAATGTCCCGCGCGGAGTGAAGAATCATGTCGATGTCCGATCGCGATGGCGTGATCTGGTTTGACGGCGAGATGGTGCCGTGGCGCGAAGCCAAAACCCATGTGCTGACCCATACCCTGCATTACGGCATGGGCGTTTTCGAAGGCGTGCGCGCCTATGAGGCCGAAGGTGGCACGGCGATTTTCCGCCTGCAGGAACACACCAACCGCCTCTTCGATTCCGCCCACATCATGAACATGAAGATTCCTTTCTCCAAAGAGGAACTCAACGAGGCGCAGCGCGCCGCGGTTCGTGAAAACAAGCTGCCTTCCGCCTATATCCGCCCCATGGTGTTTTACGGAAGTGAAGCCATGGGCCTGCGTGCCACCGGCCTCAAGGTGCATGTCATCGTCGCCGCCTGGAGCTGGGGCGCCTACATGGGCAAGGAAGCGCTGGAGATGGGCATCAAGGTGCGCACCTCCAGCTACACGCGCCACCATGTGAACATCTCCATGACGCGTGCCAAGGCCAACGGTCCCTACTTCAACTCCATGCTGGCCCTGCAGGAAGCCCTTTCCGGCGGTGCCGACGAGGCGCTGCTGCTGGACGCCCAGGGTTATGTGGCCGAAGGTTCCGGTGAAAACATTTTCGTGGTGAAGGATGGCGTGATCTACACGCCCATGCTGACCTCCTGCCTCAACGGCATCACGCGCAACACCATCTTCACGCTGGCCGGCGAACTCGGCTATGAAGTGAAGGAAAAGCTGCTGACGCGCGACGAGGTCTATATCGCCGATGAAGCCTTCTTCACCGGTACTGCCGCGGAAGTGACGCCCATACGCGAACTGGATGGCCGCACCATCGGCGCCGGTCGCCGTGGTCCCATCACCACCAAGCTGCAGCAGCTGTATTTCGACACGGTGAATGGCCGCCATGCCCAGCACCGGGAATGGCTGACGCCGGTTAAATAATCCACCACCTCCTCTGCAGGGAATGCCGTCGTGCCCGAGCCTCTTGTCATCTGGCGCCTGACCGACGGCAAACCCGGCCATATGCAGCAGACGCTGGGGCTCGTCCGGGCCCTGGCGGCGCTGACGCCCTGTGAAATCATCGACATGGATCTCGCCGCGCAGCCGGTAGGCTGGCGCGACTTCGTGCTCGGCCGCTTCATGCCCGGCATTGCCAAGAAACGGCCCGCGCTCATCGTCGGTGCGGGGCACGGCACGCATTTCGGTGTGCTGGCGGCGAAGAAATCCGCCGGTGGCCTCGCCGTGGCGCTGATGAAACCGTCGCTGCCGCTTTTCCTTTTTGACCAGGTGATCGCCCCGGCGCATGACGGCCTCAAGGAAGACGGGCGCGTCATCAACACGCTTGGCGTGCTCAATCCCATGCAGGCCGGCGAGAAAAAAGCGGACAGCCTGCTGTTTCTTGTTGGTGGCCCCAGCAAGCATGTGACCTGGGATGACGCGGCCATACTCGCGCAGGTGGAGGCCGTGGTGGCCGCCATCAAGCCGGGCGCGGCCTGGCGCATCACCGATTCGCGGCGCACGCCGGACAGCCTGCGCCGCGTCCTGCAGCAGCGCTATGGCGAACGCTTCCAGTCCTTCGCCGACTGCCCGCCGGGCTGGCTGGCGGAGCGGCTGGCGGTGACGGAAAACGTGTGGGCCACGGAAGACAGCGTGTCCATGGTGTATGAGGCGCTGACGGCGGGTTGCCGCCTGGGCCTGCTGCGCCTGCCGGAAACGGATGCGGGCAGCCGCGTCATGCGTGGTGTGGAAAGATTGATTGCCGACGGCCTGGTGACCACCTTCAGCGACTGGTCGCGGACGCATGAGTTGCGTGCCGCCGGCTCTTTCAACGAGGCGTCACGCGTGGCCGCCATGCTCTTGCTGAAAATGCAGGCCGCCATTTCGGCCCGCTGATTTTTTTTTGGGGGATTTATGTCGGGGCAGTATGCGTTGAGGTTGTGGGGCAGGAACATCACCCCCGCCTATGACAAGGCATCCTGGTATTGGGCGCTTTTCATCGCCAGCTATTTTTTCCTGCTGGGTTTTCCCCGCCTCTTCACGCTGCCGGCGGCGGTGCTGCTGTTGCTGGGGATATACCAGTCCATTGTCCTGCTCCGCCGTCACGGCTTCAGGGGCCTGCCGCGGAGCTACCACCTTTTCCTGCTGCTTTTCCTGGCGCTCTGGCTGCCCTTGCTGTTTTCGCTCACGGATGCCAAATACCTGTCCGATGCCGCCTCGGATACCGTCAAGATACTGGTTTACGGCTTTGTCGGCGTGGCGACGGTGTGGCTGGCCCGGGAAAAGCGCGTGCTGCCGCCGCTGGTATTTGTCCTGACGATGCTGGCCCTGTTCTGGACGGCGGATGTGATTTTCCAGCGCCTGGCGGGCTTTGATGTCTTCGGCGTGGTCTACAGCCTGGAAGGGGAAGCGAGAGCCGGTGCCTATTTCAAGAATCCGGCCAAGTTCGGCACCTACCTGGCCTGCATGGATGTGCTGGCGCTTTTTTACCTGCTGCCGCGCCTGCGCCGGCCGGTGCCCATGCTGGCGCTGTGGCTCTTCATGCTGCTGGGCATGGTGTTCAGCATGTCCCGCACCGGCTGGGCGATCTTCATGCTGTTCTCCCTGCCCCTGCTGATGCGCGAGACCCTGCGCACGATGCGGCATGCCTGGGTGTGGGCGCTGGGCCTGCTGCTGCTGTCGGTGCCGGCTTTTTTCTACTATTACCAGCACGACCCGGTGCTGCAGCAGCGTATGGCGCGCTCGCTGGCCATCATGGACGGCATGACTTATGAAAACTGGAACACGGTGCTGACCTACCGCCTGGATCTCTGGCGCGCTGCCCTGCAGATGTTTTGCGAGCACTGGCTGAACGGGCAGGGCCTGCATGCCTTTACCGAGGATTTCCATCTTTATGCGGCGGCACCGTTCTGGCAGGGTGTCCAGCCTTCGCACGAGCATCAGTACCTGCTGCAGGTCATGACGGCCACGGGTGTCCTTGGTCTGGCAGGCCTGCTGGTGCTGCACGGGCTCCTGTTCCGCAGCTGGCGCCGTCCGGGCATGGAGGCGGCGGCTTTGCCTGTTGCCATGTATCTGCTGGCCATGTGGTTTCCCCTGGGCTCGCATTTCTCCTTCTACTCATCCGAATGGGTCTGGGCCAACCTGCTGCTGCTGGGCCTGCTGGCGGGTGCCCTGACCAATAACCCTGCCGAA
This sequence comes from Moraxellaceae bacterium, assembly GCA_036377855.1. Taxonomy (GTDB): domain Bacteria; phylum Pseudomonadota; class Gammaproteobacteria; order Pseudomonadales; family Moraxellaceae; genus UBA2031. The sequence continues at coordinate 387 of DASUXS010000396.1, read as the reverse complement.
CTGTCGTCTGTCCAGGCGCAAATTGAATCAAGGAAGTCGTCATGAGCCATGCTTTGACTGTAGTGTTTTCCTCCGACAATCGTGGCGTGGAGGCGCTGGGAGTGGCGCTTTATTCGCTGCTGGCCACGGCGGCACTGGCCACCGCCTACCGGGTGTACATCCTGTCCGTCGGCATCACGCTGGAAAACCAGCGCCGCCTGCAGGCGCTGGCGGCGGGTACGCCGCACAGTGTCGAATTTGTCGACGTGACCGCGGTGATGGCGAGCAACGCCCTGCCCACGACAGGGCGCTGGCCGGTGGCGACCTGGGCGCGCATCTTCATTCCCGATCTCTTGCCCCGGGAAAACGGTGTGCTCTTGTATTGCGACATCGACCTGCTGTTCTGCC
>DASUXS010000395.1:0-2808 GCA_036377855.1 Moraxellaceae bacterium | reverse complement strand
GTCCCGGAAGAGGGCAAAGTAGCCGATTTCGGGGGCGATCAGGGTTTTGCCGACAATGATCTCGGCGCCCAGGCCGGGCAGGCGGTCCAGGGTCTGCTGCAGGTCCTGGCCGGCATTCAGGTAGGCGATGGTGCCATCGGCGCTGGGACGGTTCTCTGCACTCTTTACCAGTGCGCCGGAGACGGCGCCATCCTGGTGGCTGAACACGGCCATTTCCAGGTCGGCCACGCCGGAGGGGCAGGGCTGGACGGCGCCTATCTCCAGCTTGAGGGCCTCGCTGTAGAAACGGTGGGCGCGGCGGATGTCGCTGACGGGGATCTCGAACCAGACGACGGTATGGTTGGGGGTGGACATGATGTTCTCTCCTTGGAACAGGCCCTGACCGCGGTATGCGGTGCTTCCTGGCCGTTGAAAGCATCATGCTGGCCCCCTGCTGACACCGTTCTGTCAGTAGCGATTCGGCAGGGCATCTTTCTTTCGTAGGAGCGGCTTTAGCCGCGAACGGTCCGGGACCTGGGCTTTGGGGTTCGCGGCTAAAGCCGCTCCTACGGCGGGGACGGTGGCAGGGTCGGAAACCCTCGCCGCGCCTACGAAAGCCGGCGGCCTGCCGCTATACTCGCCCCCTTTGATTTGCTGCAGGGGCGCCCTTTACGTGGCTAACGCGATCGCCGCAGGCCTGACCTTCCAGGACCTGATTCTCAAACTCCAGAACTTCTGGGCCAGCCAGGGCTGCGTGGTCATCCAGCCCTATGACATGGAAATGGGCGCCGGCACCTTCCATACCGCCACCTTCCTGCGCGCCATCGGTCCCGAGACCTGGAACGCCGCCTATGTGCAGCCCAGCCGCCGTCCCGCTGACGGCCGCTATGGCGAGAACCCCAACCGCCTGCAGCACTACTACCAGTTCCAGGTGGTGCTGAAGCCGTCGCCGGCGAATATCCAGGACCTCTACCTGCAGTCGCTGCAGATGCTGGGCATAGACACCCAGGTGCATGACGTGCGCTTCGTGGAAGACAACTGGGAATCGCCGACGCTGGGTGCCTGGGGCCTGGGCTGGGAAGTCTGGCTGAACGGCATGGAAGTCACGCAGTTCACGTATTTCCAGCAGGTCGGCGGTGTCGAGTGCTATCCCGTCACCGGTGAAATCACTTATGGCCTGGAACGTCTTTGCATGTACCTGCAGGGCGTGGATTCGGTGTACGACCTGGTGTGGGCGGAAGGCGTGCCGGATGCGCAGGGCAACAAGCGCCCGGTGACCTATGGCGATGTCTTCCACCAGAACGAAGTGGAGCAATCCACCTTCAACTTCGAACACGCCAATGTGCCCAAGCTCTTCGAGCTGTTTGATTTCTACGAAGGCGAATCCAACTCGCTGATGCAGAAGCAGCTGCCGCTGCCCGCCTATGAAATGGTGGTGAAGGCCTCGCATACCTTCAACCTGCTGGATGCGCGCCGCGCCATCTCGGTGACGGAGCGCCAGCGTTACATCCTGCGTGTACGCACCCTGGCCCGCAATATTGCTCAGAGCTATCTGCAGGCCCGTGCCCGCCTCGGTTTCCCGATGGCGCCGGCGTCGTTGCGGGATGAGGTGTTGGCGAAGCTGGCGCAGGAATCTGCGGCCTGATTTTTTATTCCCTCTCCCCGGTAACGGGGAGAGGGCCAGGGTGAGGGGTGGTAGCCGAAGCCGCCGCCCCTCACCCCAACCCTCTCCCCACAAGTGGGGAGAGGGAGCCAAATAGCGGAATTAAAAATGAACAAAGATTTCCTGGTAGAACTCGGCACCGAAGAACTGCCCCCCAAGGCCCTGAAGACGCTATCGGAAAGTTTCCGTGACGGCATCGTCAACGGACTCAAGACGGCGGGTCTCGCCCATGGCGAGGTGAAAGTGTTTGCTGCGCCGCGCCGCCTCGCCCTGTTCGTGGCCGGCCTGGCCACGCAGCAGCCGGACCGCACCATTGCCGTCGATGGCCCGCCTGTGAAGGCCGCTTTCGACGCCGCTGGCAATCCCACGCAGGCCGCGCTGGGTTTTGCCAAGAAGAATGGCGTGGATATTTCTGCCATAGACCGCAGTGGCGAAAAGCTGCGCTTTGTGAAAGAACAGAAGGGTGAAGCTGCCACTGCGCTGCTGCCGGGTATCGTGACGCAGTCGCTGAACGACCTGCCCATTCCCAAGCGCATGCGCTGGGGTGCGTCGCGCGTGGAATTCGTGCGTCCCACGCAATGGCTGGTGATGCTGCTGGGCGACGATGTGGTCGATGCCGAAATCCTCGCGCAGAAGGCCGGTCGCGATTCCCGTGGCCATCGCTTCCACGCCAACAACAGCGTGCGTATCAGCGCTCCCGCGAATTATGCCGAAGACCTGCGCGCGGCCCGCGTGCAGGCGGACTTTGCCGAGCGCCGTGCCGTCATCCTGGACAAGGTGCAGGCCCTGGCCGCGAAAGAAAATGGCAAAGCCATCATTCCCGAAGGCCTGCTGGATGAAGTGACAGCGCTGGTGGAGTGGCCCGTGCCCCTGGTCTGCTCTTTCGAGGAACGTTTTCTCGCGGTGCCGCAGGAAGCCCTGATCTCGACCATGCAGGACAACCAGAAGTACTTCTGCCTGGTCAATACTGCCGGCCAGCTCATGGCGCGCTTCATCACGGTCGCCAACATCGACTCGCCGGCGCCGGAAAAGATCGTGGCCGGCAACGAGAAAGTCGTGCGCCCGCGCCTGACCGATGCCGAGTTCTTCTTCAACCAGGACAAGAAGATCACTCTGGCTGAGCGCAATGAGCGCCTGAAGCAGGTCGTCTTCCAGGCTCAGCTCGG
>DASUXS010000394.1:0-2631 GCA_036377855.1 Moraxellaceae bacterium | reverse complement strand
AACCTCAGCGAAGCGCAGGCCCGCATCAATGCGGATATTTATCGCCTGCAGCTGCAGAAGCTCTCCCGCATCAACCGCCTGCGCAATTACGCGCGGCAGAAAGCCTGGCTGGATGTCTGGCTGCTCTTGCATGTGCCGCTGTCCATCGCCCTGCTGGCGGCGCTGACCGCGCATATCGTTTCCGTGTTCTTCTACTGGTAGGGATGGTGACAGCATGAAGATTCAGGTCACCACCATCACCCGTTCGCCGCGTGGCAATCCCATGCGCTCCACCCGCGTGGTGGAAGGCGACCAGATACGCCTCGGCCGCGGCGCCGAATGCGAACTGCGCCTGGCCGATCCGCGCGTTCCCCTGCATACCCGCACCATCATGCCGGGCCGGCATGGCGCGCAGATGTACGACGCCTTCGAGTACAACGCCGATGTCACCGGGGTTTACCGTCCGCAGCTGCTGACGCCCGGCACCGTGCTCAAGATCGGCCCCTTCCAGCTGGAAGTGGCCGAGCATGGCGAAGGCGTGGACCTGGCGCTGACGGTGGAGCTGGTGCAGCCCCTGCCCGGCCGCTCCCGCCTTTCCGCCGACGATGTCTATGAACAGGCGCGACGTTCGCCGCTGTCCAAACGCGCGCTGTCCTGGTCATTGTTTGCCATCGTGCTGGCCATCTTCCTCATCGTGCCCACGGTGGCTTTCTTTTCGGATCGCGATGCCGGCAGCACGGCCCAGGCGCAGCTGGCCAAACCCGGCGCCTCGCCTTTCAAGATCGCCAGCGATGCCAGCTGGAACCCGGGCGAGCTGGCCGGAGCGCACCAGCCTTTCGCCAGCAACTGCAAAACCTGCCACAGCGATTCCTTCGCGCGCGTGCAGGACAAGGACTGCAAGGCCTGCCACTTAGGCATGGGCGACCATGTCAACAAACAGCTGGGGCATGTCGCCGGGCTGGAGGAAGTGCGCTGCGCCAGCTGCCATCGCGACCACAAGGGTGCCGACGGCCTCAAGCAGCAGATCAGCCACTATTTCATGGGCGAGTGCAGCGCCTGCCATAAAGACATCAAGGCGCATCTGCCGACCACAACCACCGAAAACGTCAGCGACTTCGCCAAGGGCCATCCGGAATTCCGTGTGCATTTCATGGCCGGCCTGTCCGCCAATGGCGATGCCCTGGTCAAACGCCAGCGCCTTTCCGGCAAGACCGCCCTGCAGGAGCAGCGCGGCCTGAAATTCCCCCATGACGTGCACCTGGACCCGCGCGGTGTGCGCGGTCCGCAGGGCCTGGTGAAAACCGACTGCGGCAGCTGCCACGTAGCGGACAGCAGTGGCGTGAATTTCAAACCCGTGAGCATGGAAAAGCACTGCCAGTCCTGCCACGAGCTGCGTTTTGAAATCGCCGCGCCGGAACGCCAGGTGCCGCATGGCAATGTCGACAACGTCATCACCACCATGCGCGAGTTCTACAGCTACCTCGCCATCAACCATGTGGTGCTGAACCGCCCCGGCCAGGACACGGGTGCCCGCGCCATTCCCGGCAGGGCCGAACCCGGCCAGCTGCGTCTCAACGGCAACGCCGATGTGGAGCGCCAGGTACAGGTCGCGGCCCAGGAAATTTTCGAGCGCACCACCTGTTTCAGCTGCCATGAAATCAAGCGCACCGAAAAAGACGGCAAACCGTATTGGGAAGTCGCGCCAGTTAAGGCAGCGCTGGCCTGGATGCCCAAGGCCAGGTTCTCGCATGACCGCCATGAGATGACCGCATGCACCACCTGCCATGCCAGCAAGGATTCGAAGTCTGCGCAGGACGTGCTGATGCCCGGCATTGAAACCTGCCGCGGCTGCCATGCCGGCGCTGCGCCGGAACGCCGCAAGATTGTTTCCAACTGCGGCCTCTGCCATGGCTTCCATGTCACGGAAATGGCCAATCCGCATGTGCTGCCCTGGCCGGTGGTGCCAGTGGGCAAGCCCGTGAATGCCAGTTCGCCATGACGTCTCTCGCCGCCTTCCTGCGCTCCAGCCGGCACCGTAACGTGGTGCTGGTCGCTGCCTGCCTGTTGCTCGCCGCCTGCGAAAGCGACAAGCCCGCCACGCCGGTGGCGGCGGCGCTGGATTCGCAATTCCTCAGCGTGGCCGATGTGCAGCGCGTGCTGGCCCAGGGCATAGGCGAAGCACAGGCCCGCGGCCGTGCGGCCACGTTCGCCGTCACTGATCGCCTGGGCAATGTGCTGGTGGTTTACCAGATGGCAGGCGCGGGAACGACGGTCAATATCAGCAGCGGCATGGGCGCGACAGGCGGCCTCGATGGCGTCAATGGCGCCGTGCCTTCAACGCTGGCCGCCATCAGCAAGGCCATCACCGGCGCCTATCTGTCTTCCTCCGGCAATGCCTTTTCCACGCGCACGGCCAGCCAGATCGTGCAGATGAATTTCAATCCGCGCGAAGCCAACCAGCCCAGCGGGCCTTTGTTCGGCGTGCAGTTCAGCCAGCTGCCCTGCTCCGACCTGGTCCGGCGCAGCAGCGATGGCGACACCGGGCCCAAGCATGCCCCCCTCGGCCTCGCCGCCGACCCGGGCGGCCTGCCGCTCTACAAGAACGGCGTCGTGGTGGGTGGCATCGGCGTCATGGCCGACGGCCGCTACGGC
>DASUXS010000393.1:0-3749 GCA_036377855.1 Moraxellaceae bacterium | reverse complement strand
TTAGCCAAACATCCCCTGGCAGAACCAGGCTTGCTGTGACGCGGAAAAATACAGCCAGTAATGCGCACCGTTGTCATGGCGGGCAATGTAGTAATCGCGGCTTTCGCCTTCTGCGAGGCTGATGCGTTCGGGACGCGACAGCAGGGTGAAGGCGCCTTGCCACCAGAGTTTTCCATCCATATGACGCAGGGCTTTGGCTTCGGGCCAGATCCAGCAGGGGCGCAGCGGCTGGCTGTTGCCGGGCGGCAGCGGCATGGCATCAGCAGGGTCAGGGATTACTGCCTGTGCTGTTTCCGGCTGATGCCTGTCCAGTGCCTGCAGGCGCTGGCAGGCCTCCGCTCCCAGGCGGGCGCGCAAACGGTCCAGCAGCTCCAGCGCTTTTTCATCTTCCTGGCCGGGATCGGGCAGCAGGGTGAGGCGGGTATCGCTTTGCGCCTGGAATTCCGTGGCCAGCAGCGTGATGGCTTCCACCGGCGCGCTGATACGGAAATGCTCCAGCTTCAGTTCCGACAGCTGCATGAAACGCGCGGCCTGCGGTTCGCCGCGCGCACTGGCAATCAGCAGTTGCTGCCGGCTTTTGTCCTGGTGCGCGAAACGCCACTGGAAACGCGCGCAGGACAGCTGGCGCTGGCGCAGGAAACGGCAGAAATCCTCGAGCAGGCGTTTCATGGGAAAGCGCAGGCCTTCGACATGGCTGATGCCGTCCAGGAAATGCAGCGTGGCCTGGAAATCCTCGGCGATGGTGATGGGCGTTTGCGGATCGGCGCGTTCACCCAGCATTTGTGCCAGCGTGTGCGTAGCGGCGACGCCCAGGCGTTTGCTCAATGCCGGTCGTGGCAGTGCCAGCACATCCCCCAATACATCCAGTTTCAGCCTGTCGAGCTTGTGCAGCAGTTCGGGCGGCCAGGGCAGTGTTGCCACGGGCAGGGTGCGCAGCAGCGGCAAACACTCCGCCATGCCATGCGGTGCCGGCAGCGCCAGCGAAGCCTGGGCCTGCGGACTGGCCACCAAGGCCAGCGCCGCTTTGGGCGTGGGCGCCTGCGCCAGCACATAGGGCACATCGAAAACACGCAGCACGCGACGCAGGCGTTGCAGCAGGCCGGCCTGGCCGCGGAACAGCTGCAGGCAGCCCTGTATTTCCAGCAGCAGGGTTTGCGGCGCGGCCAGCACCACGGTGGGCGTGAGGGCGATACAGGCTTCGGCCAGATGGCGCAGCAGGCGCGCTTCCTCGGCAGGCTGGCTGTCCAGGAAACGCAGCGGCGGACACAGGGCGATGGCACTGGTGCTGCGCTGGCCCGCGGCCACGCCGGCGGCGCCGGCTTCGGCATTGGCGGCCAGGACGCGGCCGTCCCGTACCAGGGCCAGCGGACGCGGTGCCGCGCCGGGGGGCAGGGCGCGGGTATGCAGGGCCAGGCCCAGGTCGGGGAAGGCGACAGCGAGCCAGAGCATGTCAGCCTTCCTGCCGCCGCCGTACCGGCAACGTGACGGTGTTGCCGGGGCGTTCGGCGTTGTCGCAGCGTTCGGCTGCGCTCATCCACGAGGAGAGCGGTGGCGGCGGCGAGGCTGGCCAGGGCAGGGGCAGGCTGAGCGACTGTCCGCCCCAGTGGCTGCGCTGCTTGAGGATGTTCAGGCGCAGCTCGGCGCCGGCTGCCTCCAGTTGCAGGCGCAGGGCCGCGGGCGAGGCCTCGCGGGCCTGGCTGGGCCGGCGCGACAGCACCAGCAGGTTGCCGCCTTCCTCGGCCGCCAGCTGCAGGCGGCGCAGGCTTTTGCCGTCCAGGCCCACGCGCCCGGGCCAGGCCATGACCGGCTGCCCGGCACGGGCGGCCTGGTCCACGCTCCACAGCCAGTCGCGGGCATTGTCTGGTCGTACCAAAAGCAGTCGATCGGCCGGCAAGCCCGCGGCCGCCCAGGCCGGGGCATGGGGTAGTCCGGGTGGTGTGACCAATACCAGCCAGCAAGGTTGCTGCAGCTGTACCCGCAGGGCCGGGGCCAGCAGGCTCCATTCTGCCGCTCCCGGAACCCGGGGCAGCAGCTCCGTCAGGGCGCCCAGGGGCCAGCCGCCTTCATGCAGGGCCTGGTCCAGCGGCGCAAAGCCGGAGGCCTGCACACGCGGGGTGGCAGTCTGGCCCAGGGTGCGGAGCTGGGATGTCTGGCTGAGGAGGGAGGAGACCATGGTGCCAGTATACTGTACATAAGAACAGTATACTGGTTTTCCCCTGCCTATCCGTCAGGCGGTTGCGGGGCGCGGTATACGGACCATGGCAATGGCATCGAAGGGGCAGACCGGGATGCATTTGGCGCAGCCGGTACAGCCGGGCTCGTCATGGAGCTGGGCGTGTTTGTCGCCCATGCCATTGGGCTTCTCGGCCTGCAGCCACAACACATGCTCCGGGCAGGCCGCGACGCAGCGGCCGCAGCCGGTGCAGCGGTCGTTGTCTATGGCGGGGAGGGCGAGGCGGGGCATGGGGTGCCTGCGGCGGGCGGGGGGAGGTTTGAGTTTCAGCGGGCGGTGAGGCTGCGTCCAGTACGGGGCTGTTGAAAGAATATCTGTAGCCTGAGTTCAAGCTGTTCTATCCCATGGCGGTGGACTATCCCCTCTCCCTCCGGGAGAGGGTTAGGGTGAGGGGAATTCGGCGAAGGCCTGTGCAAGTTCCCCCTCACCCCAGCCCTCTCCCGGAGGGAGAGGGGGAACCCCCCGCAGGAGAGGGGGGACAGGCTAGAAAGTAGAGGGCGAAGAAGTGGCAGAGGGAATATAGCGCTGCGGTTGCCACCAGCTGGGTAAAAGCGCGCGGATACGCGACTGATTAAAACGATCATCAATCAAATAAACCACGCCTTCATCTTCCGTGCTGCGTATGACGCGGCCCGCCGCCTGCACCACTTTCTGCAGGCCGGGATAGAGATAGGTGTAGTCATAGCCCGCCTGGAAATGCTGCTCCAGGCAATCACGGATTTTCTCATTCATGGCATTCAGCTGCGGCAGGCCCAGCGTGGCGACAAAGGCGCCGATCAGCCGTTTGCCCGGCAGGTCTATGCCTTCGCCAAAAGCCCCACCCAGCACGGCAAAGGCAATGCCCTCGGTGTCTTCCCCAAAGCCCTGCAGGAAGGCTGTACGCGCCTCTTCATTCATGCTGCGCGACTGTTCGCGCAGGGGAATGTCGGGATGGCGCTGGCGCAGGGTGGCCAGCGTGCGTTGCAGGTAATCATGGCTGCTGAAAAAAGCCAGGTAGTTGCCGGGCCGTTGCCGGTATTGCGCCGCCATCAGGTCGGCCATGGGAGCCAGCGAGGATTCGCGGTGCTCATAACGCGTGGAGATGCTGTCCACCACATGCACCGCCAGCTGCTGCGCGGAAAAAGGCGAGGGCACATCCAGCCACTGCATGTTTTCCGGCAGGCCCAGCAATTGCTGGTGCAGCCGGGGCGGGGTCAGCGTGGCGGAAAACAGGGTGAGGCTGTGGCAGGCGGCAATGCGTTCCTTGAGATGTGGTGCCGGAATCACATTGCGCAGGCGCAGCAGGCGTTGGCCCTGGGAGTTCGTGGGCGGGTTGGTGAGGTCGATGAAAGAGTGCGGACCCAGCAGCCCCAGCAGGTTATGGAAATGCAGGGCATCGAAATAAAAGGCCTGCAACTCGGGCAGCGTCTCCTGCGGCTGCCGGGCCTGGTAGTCGGTGATTTTCACCAGGGCCTGGTGCAGGGCCTGGGTGAAATCGTCGGGCAGCTTGTCACAGCACTCGTAATCCTTGGGCGGT
>DASUXS010000392.1:0-2158 GCA_036377855.1 Moraxellaceae bacterium | reverse complement strand
TCTCCTGGTGGGTACGGCCCTATTCCATGTTCGTGGAAACCGTGACCATTGCTGGGCAGGAGCGTCCCCGCTTCGCCTATGTCGGACCTGTCTGACCGAGGGCAGGCCGCCCTGATTTTTTCCTGATTGAAAGGTTTGTTTCCGATGCGAATCCTGCACACCATGCTGCGAGTGGGTGACCTCGACAAGTCACTGGCTTTCTATACCGATGTCCTGGGCATGCGCCTGCTGCGCCGCAAGGATTATCCGGAAGGGCGTTTCACCCTGGCTTTCGTGGGCTACCAGGATGAGGCGCAAGGGGCTGTGCTTGAGCTGACCCATAACTGGGATACCGCGGTCTATGAAATCGGTGGCGGCTACGGTCATATCGCGCTGGAGGTGGAGGACGCCTACCGTGCCTGTGACGATATCGCAGCCCGGGGGGGCAAGGTGGTCCGTCCTGCGGGCCCCATGAAGCACGGCACGACGGTGATCGCCTTTGTCGAGGATCCCGATGGTTACCGGATCGAGCTGATCCAGAAATAAGAAAAAAGTGAGGAAAGTTGTGCAGGTTTCCCGTCACGTCCTGTTTTACAAGCTGCGTGCTGCTGCGGCCAGCTTCTCCATTTTTCTGTTGTTTGCCGGCGCACTGGCTTTTATTACCTACCACTACTGGTATCCGGACTTCCTGTTCTGGGTGGACGGCGGCATCCAGGGCTTGCGGCTGGTTTATGCCGTGGATTTCGTACTTGGCCCCCTGCTGGCCCTGGTGTTTTTCCATCCGGAGAAGAGCCGCGGCAAACTGGTGTTCGATATCGTCTTCATTGCCGTCATCCAGCTGTCGGCCATGAGCTGGGGCGCTTATCAGGTCTACAAGGAAAGGCCGATCGCTGTTGTCTATGGCAACGACCGCTTCATCTCCGTGGCAACGGGCATCATGTCCCTGCAGCGCGTCAAACCGGCTGATCTGGAAAAGTATTCTCCACTCCGTCCTCCCCTGATTTACCGGCGCCCCCCCGCCGATGAGGCGGAGAAGCGTCGCCAGGTTGTGCTGCTCTTCCAGTACGGCATCCACCATGAGGCACAAGCCTGGCTGTTCCAGCCCTTTGCACCGAATCGTGACAAGGTGTTTGCCGGAACGGCGGCTGTTGTCCGCTTTCTGGGGAGCGAAGCGGAGTTGCAACCGCGCTGGCAGGAAAAAGAGGCCGCCTTTACTGGTGCAGGCATGAGCCTGGTTTTTTATGAAGGGCGTTTTGCCAATGCCGTGCTGGCTTTCGATGCGCAGGGCCGCTACCAGGACTATTTCAATATGGGGCAAGTGATATTGCCCGGTGGCCTGTAGTCGCGCTCAGTCGATAAAGCGCATGGAAAGATCGATGGCGCGTACATCCTTGGTCAGTATGCCCATGGAGATGTAGTCAACGCCGGTCTCCGCCACGCTGCGCAGATTGCCGGCATGGATGCCGCCCGATGCTTCCAGCTTGGCTGCACCGCGGGTGCGTTTCACGGCGGTCACCATGTCGGCATGGCTGAACTCATCCAGCATGATGATGTCGGCGCCTGCCGCTAGGGCCTGGTCCAGCTCCTCCAGCGTTTCCACTTCCACTTCCACCGGTTTTCCCGGCGCGATCTGATGTGCACGCACCACGGCGGCGGCAATGCTGCCCGCGGCCATGATGTGGTTTTCCTTGATGAGGAAGGCATCGAACAGGCCCAGACGATGATTCTTGCCGCCGCCGATTTCCACCGCATATTTCTGCGCAACGCGCAGGCCCGGCAGGGTCTTGCGGGTATCCAGCAGGCGCGTGGTGGTGCCATCCAGCAACTGCACCAGGCGGTGCACCTGGGTGGCCGTGCCCGACAGGGCCTGGATGAAATTCAGGGCGGCGCGCTCGGCGGTCAGCAGGGCCCGCGCCGGACCTTCGAGCAGCAGCAGGGTGGTGTTGCTGTCGGCATGCTCGCCTTCCGCCACCAGCCATTCCGGCTTGATGCGGGGATCGACCTGGTTGAAGACGGCATCGGCCCAGGGCGAGCCGGCCAGGATCATGGGCTCGCGAGTGATGATGCGGGCGCGGGCGATGGAGTCCGGCGCGATGAGCTGGGCGGTGATGTCCCCGTCGCCGATATCTTCCTCCAGCGCGGCTTGGACGTTCTTGAGGATGGCGGCATCCAGCATTTC
>DASUXS010000391.1:0-7085 GCA_036377855.1 Moraxellaceae bacterium | reverse complement strand
GACGCGCATCCAGCATCTTGGGCAGGCGGTGCAGCGTCTGCGGACCGAAGACCAGGTCCACGAAGGGCGCACGTTTCTGTATGCCGTCGCCTTCCTGCGAGGCCACGCAGCCACCCACGCCTATGACCAGCTCCGGGCGCGCCTCTTTCAGCTTGCGCCAGCGCCCCAGCTCCGAGAACACCTTTTCCTGCGCCTTTTCGCGTATGGAGCAGGTGTTGAGGAGCAGCACGTCGGCCTCCTCGGGGTTGCTGGTCAGCTCCATGCCGTGGGAGTCGCCCAGGAGGTCGGCCATGCGCGAGCTGTCGTACTCGTTCATCTGGCAACCCTGGGTTTCGATGTAAAGCTTCTTGGCCATGGCGTGTAAGGCGTCTGAGGGGCTGGGCGGGGAAACAGGGGGCGGGATTATAGCGGCGGCGCGGGGCAGGGGACAGGGCAGCGGCCGCTGTAAGAAAGCCGTAAATGACGGCGGGGTACAAAAAGCCACGGTTTGCGCCCGTGCCGCCGCACTATATTCTTGCGGGCTTGTAACGGGAGAGTGGTGTGTACAAAGGACTAGGGGCCCTGAAGTGGCTGCTGCCGGCCCTGCTGGCCGGGACAACAGCCTGGGCTGACAACAAAGACGACTTCCTGGCCGCGCGCGACGCCCTGCGCCAGGGCAATCTCCAGGAAGTGGCCGCCAAGGCCGAGGCCCTGAGCCAGGACCCGCTGGGCATCTATCCCCGCTACTGGTTGCTGTCGGCGCAGATCGACATCGTCACCCCCGAGCACATCCAGCCTTTCCTCAAGTACTACCAGGGCCAGTGGCTGGCGGAAAAGCTGCGTGGCGACTGGCTGCGCGCCCTGGGCAAGAAGGGCGACTGGGCGCGTTACCGCGAGCAGTACCCGCTCTTGGTCGACGAGCCCGCCACCGACCTCCTCTGCTACAGCATCCAGGCCCGCCTGGACAAACAGGACAAGTCCGCCCTGGCCGAAGCCCGCAAGGCCCTGTGGTTCACCGCCAAGGACCTGCCTTCCACGGCCTGCGATCCGGTGATGGCGCAGCTGCTCACGAGCGGCGTGGTGACCGAGGACGATATCTGGCAGCGCCTGCGCCTGGCCTTCGAGGCCAATGCCCAGGGCCTGTCGCGCTACCTGGCCGACAAGCTGGGCCAGGAGCTCAAGCCCCGGGATCTGGAACGCCTGGTGGCCGATCCCGCCGGCTGGCTCAAGAAGCCCAGCAACGCAGGCCGCCTGCAGCAGGAGCTGGCGGTGTTCGCCATCGCCCGCCTGGCGCGCAGCGATGTGGATGCCGCCTATGCCCAGCTGCAGCAGTGGCTGCCGCGCCTGAATGACACCGTCACGCTCTATGCCTGGCGCCGTCTCGCCACCACCACGGCCTTCCGCCTCGATGCGCGGGCGCTGGAGTGGTACGACAAAAGCGGTCGTCGCGACTGGAATGAATACAGCACGGAATGGCTGCTGCGCATCGCCATACGCAACCAGGACTGGAACCGTTTCCTGGATGGCCTGGCGCAGCTGCCGGATGAGCGCCAGCAGGAGCGCAGCTGGCGTTACTGGCGCGCCCGTGCGCTGGAGGCGCAGAACCAGGTGGCCGCGGCCAACAAGATCCTGGCGCTGCTCAGCGTGGATGACGATTACTACGGGCTGCTGGCGCGCGATCGCCTGGGTCCTGTCGTCGGCCCCGCCAAGACCATCTACAAGGTGCGCGACGAAGACTGGCGCCGTGTGCAGGCCAGTGCCGGCCTGCAGCGTGCACTGCTGCTGAACGCCATGGACCTGCGCACCGAGGCCACGCGCGAATGGAACTGGTCGCTGCGCGGTGCCGACGACCGCCTGCTGCTGGCCGCCGCGGAAACCGCCAATGAGGCCGGCTGGTATGACCGCGCCATCTATGCCGCCGAACGTACGAAAACCCTGCACAGCTATGAGCTGCGCTATCTCGCGCCGTATCGCGATGTCACCCGCGATTACGCCGGCCAGGTCGGTCTCGATGAGGCCTGGGTCTACGGCCTGATGCGCCAGGAAAGCCGTTTTGTCAGCAGTGCGCGCTCCGGTGTCGGTGCCGGCGGCCTCATGCAGCTGATGCCGGCGACGGCGCGCTGGGTGGCGGGCAAGGTCGGCCTGCGCTACGAGCCCAGCATGGTCAACGACGCCGGCACCAATGTGAAACTCGGCACCTATTACCTGCGCCATGTGCTGGATGTGCTGGCCAGCAATCCGGTGCTGGCCACGGCCGGCTACAACGCCGGCCCCAACCGCGCCCGCGAATGGCAGGATGCGGACAAGACCCTGGATGCCACGCTCTATATCGAAAGCATTCCCTTCGGCGAAACCCGCGACTACGTGAAGAAAGTGATGACCAATGCCGTGCATTACGCCCAGGCCTTCGGCCAGGGCAAGCAGTCGCTGACGGCGCGTATCAGCACCATTCCGCCGCGTAATCCGCAGGTGATTGAAGGGCCATGAGAGCTGAAAGTCTCTGAAAAGAGAAAAACTGTCGCCCCGGCGAAAGCCGGGGCCCAGTGCCTTTAGCGGAGGCCGTCAAAAGCAAAGACGCGGGGCCCCGGCTTTCGCCGGGGCGACAGTGGAGGTCTGAAAAAGAAGTGAGGGAATCAGGTATGTCGTTCCCTCAAAAAAGCCACAGCGCAAAAGAGTTCCCAGCATGAAGAAGCCTTCCCCCAAACAGCTCCTGCTCATCGCCCTGACCATCGTGGCGCTGGTGGCCGCCGGCCTCGGCCTGCACCAGTGGCAGCTGCGCCAGCGCGCGCTGGAAACCCTGCCCATCAACACGAAGATGGGCGGTGACTTCCTGCTGCCGTCCACACTGTCATCGACTGGCGACAAGCTGGATACCAAGACGTTGCGCGGCAAGGTCGTACTGCTGAATTTCGGCTTCACCTCCTGCCCCGATGTCTGTCCGCTGGTGCTGGCGCGGCTGCGCCAGGTGCTGCGCGAGCTGGATACGGACGCCTCGGGCCTGCAGGTGGTCTTCGTGTCCTTCGACCCCGCGCGTGACACCCTGCCCAACCTCGCGGCCTATGTGCAGCATTTCGATCCCCGCATCATCGGCGCCACCGGCAGCGATGCCGAGATTGCCGCTGTCGCGGCGCAGTACGGCGTGGTCTACCTGAAAGAGGACATCGGCTCGGCAGGGGGCTATGGCTTTGCCCACAGCGACTACATCTACCTGCTGGACCAGGAGGGCCATATCCGCAAGCTCTACGCCAACGATGCGCCGGTAAAGGAAATGGTGGAGGATGTGCGCCTGTTGCAGAAAGTGATGAAGACGCGTTATTGAATCCCTCCCTATACTTGCTGCGCCCCCCAGCCCGGCCACGGAGAGCCCTGCCATGAGAGCTGCAATCAAAGCCGTCCCGCCCTTTGCCCTCCTGCCCGTTGCCATGGTGGCACTCTGCCTGTCCGCTCCCGTCCTGGCGCAGGAAAAGGCCGCAGCTCCCGATACCGCCAAGCCCGCGGCCAAAGCAACGACCCAGGCTCCCGTGAAAGCCCCCGTGAAAGCCACGCCTCCGGTCATCACCGATGCCTGGATCAGCGAGGCGCCGCCGGTGGCCAAGAACAATGCCGCCTTCATCACCCTGAAGAACGGTTCGCGCCGTGATGCGTTGCTGGCCGTGGAAACACCGGCGGCCGAATCCGCCGAGCTGCACCAGATGAACATGGCCGGCGGCATCCTGCGCATGCAGCGCCTGCCCCTCATCAACCTGGCGCCCAATGTCGAGCTCAAGCTCGCTGCCGGCGCCCGCCACATCATGCTCATCAACATGAAGCAGCCCCTGAAGGCCGGCGACAAGGTGCCCCTCACCCTGATCTTCCGCCAGGCCGGCCGTATCACCGTGGACGCCGTGGTGCGTCCGGTGCAATTGCAGGAACAGGAAAAGGGCGCGGCGCCTGCCGCCGAACACCAGCACTGACAGGGCCTGACAGCGTCCGTCGGAGAGTCCGGTTACAGGACCTGTACCGGAGCCGCCGCAGCGGCTTTTACGTGGCAGCTACGCTTTGTTTTAAACGGGGATGCTGCTAGCGTCCCTTTTCCTTGCACATTTCCCCATGGGTGGCCCGCCGACCGGCACGCCGCCCCCCAGACCGCCCACCCCCGGGCGGTTTCCGTTTTACCTGTGCAAGCTGAATTCTTATTGAATGCTGGGAGCAGATCATGCGTGGCAATCGACGTTCCATTTCGTCTTCCTTTTTTGCGCTGGCCTTGCTGCCGCTGGCCCTGGCGTTGAGCGCCTGCGGTGACAAGCAGGGTGCCGCCGGTGGCCCGGGTGGCGGCGGCATGCCGCCTGCTGAGGTGAGCGTCGTCACCATCACCCCCGGCAAACTGGCCCTGACCACCGAGCTGCCCGGCCGCCTTGAAGGCGTGCGTACTTCGGAAGTGCGTGCCCGTGTCGCCGGCATCGTGAAGCAGCGCCTGTTCAAGGAAGGCAGTGAAGTGAAGGCCGGCCAGGTGCTGTTCCAGATCGATCCCGCCCCCTTCAAGGCCGCTTATGACAGCGCCACCGCCGCCGTCGCCCGTGCCGAAGCCGTGCGTGACCAGACCAAGGCACAGGCCGACCGCGCTGAATCCCTGATCGGCAAGAAGATGATCAGCCAGTCCGATTACGACCTGGCCATTGCCAATGCCAAGCAGGCCATCGCCGATGTCGCCTCTGCCAGGGCGGCGCAGGAAACCGCGCGCCTCAACCTCAGCTACGCCACCGTGACTGCGCCGATTTCCGGCCATATCGGCCGTGCGCTGGTGACCGAAGGCGCGCTGGTGGGGCAGGGTGAAGCCACCCAGCTCGCCCTGATCCAGCAGCTGGATCCGCTGTATGTGAATTTCACGCAGTCCAGCGTGGAAGTGCTGCGCCTCAAGCGCGCGCTGGAATCCGGCAAGCTCAAGCGCGTCGACGGCCAGGCTGAAGTCACGCTGGTGACGGAAGACGGCGCCGAATATCCGCAGAAGGGCAAGCTGCTGTTCTCCGACCTCACGGTGGATCCCAACACCGGCAGCATTTCGCTGCGTGCTGAATTCCCCAATGCCCAGCGCACGCTGATGCCCGGCATGTATGTGCGCGTGCGCCTGGAGCAGGCGGTGGACAGCAATGCCATCACCGTGCCGCAGCGCGCGCTGCAGCGCAGTGCCCAGGGCAGCACCGTGATGGTGGTGGACAAGGACGGCAAGGTGGGCGTGCAGCCGGTGACGGTGGGTGAAGCCCAGGGCGATTACTGGATCGTCACCGACGGCCTCAAGGGTGGCGAGACTGTCATCGTCGAAGGCTTCCAGCATGTGCAGCCCGGCGCGCCGGTGAAGGCCGTGCCTTTCGGTGCTGCTCCGCAGCAGCCTGCTGCCCAGGGCGCTGCTGCCCCGGCCGGTAAGCCCGAAGCTCCGGCAGGCAAGTAAGGAGAGCACACGCTCATGGCCAAGTTTTTCGTAGACCGCCCCGTATTCGCGTGGGTGGTCGCCCTCATCATCGCGCTGGCCGGCCTGTTGTCCATCAACGGCCTGCCCATCGCGCAGTATCCCTCCATCGCCCCGCCCTCGATCGCGGTGTCGGCCACCTATCCCGGTGCTTCCGCGCAGACCCTGGAAGACACGGTGACGGCGGTGATCGAACAGGAAATGAATGGCGCGGAAGGGTTGCAGTACATGTACTCGACCTCGGAATCCTCCGGTTCCGCCACCATCACCCTGTCCTTCAAGCCCGGCACCGACATCGACATCGCCAACGTGGAAGTGCAGAACCGCCTCAAGCGCGTGGAATCGCGCATGCCGGCGGAAGTGCGCGCCCAGGGCATACGTGTCGACAAGGCGGCCAACAACTACCTGATGTTCATCATCCTGAAATCGGATGGCGGACTCACGCGTACCGACCTGGCCAGCTACGCCACCGCCAGCATCCTCGACCCGATACGTCGTGTCGAAGGCGTGGGTGACGTCACCCAGTTCGGTGCCGAATACGCCATGCGCATCTGGGTGAATCCCGCCAAGCTCACCGGCCTCAACCTGACGCCGGCCGATGTCACGGCGGCGATACAGGACCAGAACGTGCAGGTCGCCGGCGGTGCGCTGGGCAGCCTGCCCGCCACCGAGAACCAGCAGCTCAATGCCACCGTGGTGGTGCCGGGTTCGCGCCTGATCACGCCGGAGGAATTCGGCAACATCATCCTGCGCGCCAACACCGACGGTTCCGTGGTGCGCCTGCATGACGTGGCGCGTGTGGAGCTGGGGGCTTCCGACTATTCCGTGGAAGCCCGCCTCAACGGCCATGAAGTCGCCGGTCTCGGCATCAAGCTGACGCCGACGGCCAACGCGCTGGCCACGGCCACGGCGGTGAAGGCCAAGATGGCCGAGCTCAAGCCCTATTTCCCCAAGGGCATGGACTATGAAGTGCCTTACGACACTTCCAAGTTCGTGAAGATCTCCATCGAGGAAGTGCTGAAGACGCTGGTGGAAGCCATCATCCTGGTGTTCCTGGTGATGTACCTCTTCCTGCAGAACTTCCGCGCCACCATCATCCCCACCATCGTGGTGCCCATCGCGCTGCTGGGTACGCTGGCGGCCATGCTGGCCTTCGGCTTCTCCATCAATGTGCTGACCATGTTCGGCATGGTGCTGGCCATCGGCATCCTGGTGGACGACGCCATCGTGGTGGTGGAAAACGTCGAGCGCATCATGAGCGAGGAAGGCCTGTCGCCGCGTGAAGCCACGCGCAAGGCCATGGGCCAGATCACCGGCGCCATCGTCGGCATCACCCTGGTGCTGATCGCCGTGTTCATTCCCATGGCGTTCTTTTCCGGCTCCGTGGGCAATATCTACCGGCAGTTTTCGCTGTCGCTGGTTGCGTCCATGGTGTTCTCCGCCATTCTCGCGCTGTCGCTGACGCCGGCACTCTGTGCCACGCTGCTGAAGCCGGTGCAGGCCGGACACCACCACGAGAAAGGTGGTTTCTTCGGCTGGTTCAACCGCAGCTTTGCACGCACTTCCAAGGGTTATCAGGGCCTGGTGGAGCGCATCATCGGCAAGGCCGGCCGTTACATGATCATTTATGGCGTGATCGTGCTGGCCGTCGGTCTGTTGTTTG
>DASUXS010000390.1:0-3114 GCA_036377855.1 Moraxellaceae bacterium | reverse complement strand
AGTCCGGCCCTCACCCCAACCCCGCTCCGCGCCCCGGCCCTTCGCCGGTAGGCGAAGGGCGTTACAGAGGCGCAAAGCGGTGCTTTGCGAAACCCCTCTTCCACCCCGGCGGGAGAGGGAGAACTACCACAGGCAGGCCATGAAGATTTCTGAACAGCGGCTCACCCATCTCAAGCAGCTTGAGGCTGAGTCCATACACATCATCCGCGAAGTGGCGGCCGAGTTTGAAAACCCGGTCATGCTCTATTCCATAGGCAAGGATTCCGCCGTCATGCTGCATCTGGCGCTCAAGGCCTTTGCCCCGGGCAAGCCGCCCTTCCCGCTGATGCATGTGGACACCACCTGGAAGTTCCAGGAAATGATCGCCTTCCGCGATTACATGGCGAAGAAGCACAACTGGAACCTCATCGTGCATATCAACGAAGAGGGTGTTAAGGCCGGCATCAATCCCTTCACCGCCGGTTCCGCCAAGCACACCGACGTGATGAAGACGGAAGGCCTGAAGCAGGCCCTGAACAAATACAAGTTCGATGCCGCCTTCGGTGGTGCACGTCGTGATGAAGAGAAGTCGCGTGCCAAGGAGCGTGTGTATTCCTTCCGTGACAAGAACCACCGCTGGGATCCCAAGAACCAGCGTCCGGAGCTGTGGAATATCTACAACAGCAAGATCGACAAGGGCGAGAGCATACGCGTCTTCCCGCTGTCGAACTGGACCGAGCTGGATATCTGGCAGTACATCTACCTGGAAAACATCGAGATCGTGCCGCTGTATTTCGCGGAAGAGCGCGAAGTGATTGAGCGTGACGGCACGCTCATCATGATCGATGACGAACGCATCCTCACCTATCTCTCGGATGACGAGAAAAAGCAGATCCAGAAGAAGTGGGTGCGTTTCCGTACCCTGGGCTGCTATCCGCTGACCGGCGCCGTGGAATCCAAGGCCGCCACGCTGCCGGAAGTCATACAGGAAATGCTGCTGACCAAGACCTCGGAGCGCCAGGGCCGTGTCATCGACCATGACTCGTCGGGCTCCATGGAAAAGAAAAAGATGGAGGGCTACTTCTGATGTCCCATCAATCCGACCTGATCGCCGAAGACATTCTCGGCTATCTCAAACAGCACGAAAACAAAGACCTGCTGCGCTTCATCACCTGCGGCAATGTCGACGACGGCAAGTCCACGCTGATAGGTCGCCTGCTGCATGATTCCAAGCTGATCTTCGAAGACCAGCTGGCCGCCATCCAGAAGGACTCGCAGAAATACAACACCACGGACGAGGAAATCGACCTCGCGCTGCTGGTGGACGGCCTGCAGGCCGAGCGCGAGCAGGGCATCACCATCGACGTGGCCTACCGTTATTTCTCCACGGACAAGCGCAAGTTCATCATTGCCGACTGCCCGGGCCATGAGCAGTACACGCGCAACATGGCCACCGGTGCCTCCACCAGCAACCTGGCCATCATCCTGATCGATGCCCGCTACGGCGTGCAGACGCAGACGCGCCGCCACAGCTATATCGTCAGCCTGCTGGGCATCAAGCATGTCATCGTCGCCGTCAACAAGATGGACATCGTGGATTTCAGCGAAGATGTCTTCAACCGCATCCGCGACGATTACCGCCAGTTCGCCAACGAGCTGCACATCCCTGACATCCATTTCGTGCCCCTGTCTGCACTGCGTGGCGACAATGTGGTGAATGCCAGCGAGAAAACCCCCTGGTACAAGGGCGAAACGCTGATCCAGCTGCTGGAATCGGTGCAGGTCTCGCAGGACGTGGCGCTGGACGCCTTCCGTCTGCCGGTGCAGTTCGTGAACCGCCCCAACCTGGATTTCCGCGGTTTCTGCGGCACCATCGCTGCCGGCAGCGTGAAAGTGGGTGACGAGATCACCGTGCTGCCTTCCGGCCGCCGGAGCCGTGTCAAGGAAGTGCTGACCGCGCAGGGCGAGGCGCCCCTGGCCTTTGTCGGCCAGGCCGTGACGCTGACCCTGGAAACCGAGATCGACATCTCGCGCGGCGACATGATCGTGCGCAGCAACGAACTCGCGCCGGCCGTGTCCCAGGCCTTCGACGCCCATGTGGTGTGGATGAACGACACGCCGCTCACCGTGGGCAAGGAATACAGCTTCAAGCTGGCCGGCAAGGCCGTGTTCGGCCGCGTCGAGCGCATCCTGCACCGCGTCGACATCAACTCGCTGGAGCATATCGACGCGCCGCAGCTGGGCCTGAACGAGATTGGCCTCTGCCGTATCGTGGTCAACGCCCCGGTGGCCTTCGACGGCTACCGCGACTGCCGCGGCACGGGCAGCCTCATCATCATCGACCGCCTGAGCAATGCCACCGCCGGCGCCGGCATGATCGCCGCCGCCGCCCAGGCGGACGTCTCAGGTGAAGCGGGGGGCGACCTGCGTGCCCGCAACGCCGAACTGCTGCGCGGCATCCCGGCTGAGGAGCTGCATGCCTTCATCAGCGCCCACTACCCGCAATGGGGGGTGAAGGCCTGGAAGGATGTCGACGGCCGCTAGGCCTTTGCGCCACCTGCTGTAACCGGACCGGGGGCCTCATGGCCCCCGGTCCTTTTGGGGCGGGCGCCTGTCCATTTTGTGTGCACTCCCGTCCTGAGGAACGCCGACCCGGACCTCATTCTTTGGTATAGTCCGGGCGGTTTTTTTGCAGGTTTCCGCCTGCCCGCAAGGGATGCTGTCCTCCATGTCTGATCTCTCTACCAAGACTGTTGCCGTGGTCGGCCTGGGCTATGTCGGCCTGCCCCTGGCCCTGGCCTTCGGACGCCGGCTCAACACCATTGGCTTCGACATCAACGCGGCCAAGCTGGAGGCTTACCGCGAGGGCAGGGATCCCACCGGCGAGATGGAGGCCGAAGCCTTCCGACAGGCCACCCGCCTGTCCTGGACTTCTGATCCGGTGGCCCTGGAGTCTGCCGATTTCATCGTCATCGCCGTGCCCACGCCCATAGACAATGCCAAGCAGCCGGACCTGACGCCGGTGGTGAAGGCCACGGAAACCATCGCGCCGCATCTCAAACCCGGCGTCATCGTGATCTACGAATCCACGGTTTACCCCGGTGTCACGGAAGAAGTCTGCGCGCCCATCCTGGA
>DASUXS010000389.1:0-2141 GCA_036377855.1 Moraxellaceae bacterium | reverse complement strand
CAGATGGTTCATCTTGTAGTCGTCGCGAATCACCGTGCCCAGATGGCTGGAGCACTGGCCCACCAGGCCATCGTTCGCCGCGCCACCGAAGGCCAGCTTGGTCACGGCAAGCGCCGCATCCGTCACGTCCAGCAGGTGGGTGGTGACGCCGGTGCCGCCCCAGGAGTAGTAGCGGATGCCATTCACCGTGGCCGCGCCCTGGCCGCAGGGCGTGCCGCTGGCGGGCATGCCCGCCGGATAGGCCGAATTGAAGGCTGCCATCCGAGTTGAGGTCAGCTGGCGAAGGCCGGCCAGCGCATCCTGCTCATACCCCTCGCCGGAGATCTCACCCACGAACTGGAAGAAGCCGTTGATAAGGGAAACCAGCGCATCAGTCCCCTCCGGGCCAAGGACCGGGATCACGCCTTCGATGGCGTCCGCCACCGGCGAGCCGGTGTTGGGCCCGCCCACGCCGGTGACCGAGGCGATGCGGGACGGGGCGACGGCGGCGACATAGCGGCTGTCCAGCGTGCCCTGGCTGTGCGCCACCAGATTGACCTTGGTGGCACCGGTGATGGCCTGGATCTGCTTGACCTGCTGGAGCAGCTGTTCGCCACGCGTCACCGAGTCGGAAAACGAGGCCACCTGGGTGATGTAGACGCTGGCGCCGTTGGTGGCGAGTTCGGCCGGGATTCCGTCCCAGTAGTCCAGCGGACCCAGCCGGGAAAACCCGCCCATGCCATGGGCCAGGACAATCGGGTACTTGGTGTCGGCGTAGCCGGTGAACGCCAGGTTCCATCCGGCCCAGGAGCAGCCACTGGTGCTGCACTTGTAGAAGTTGCCGGCTTCGGCCGTCGATGCCAGGGCCAGGCCGGTGATCAGGGGGAGACACTTCAGGAATCGCTTCATTTTGAGCATCCTCGGTATTCTTGTTATTTGCGGAAGCCTGAATGCAGGTGTCGGAGCGAACACCACGGGCTTTTTTTGTAGCCTCACGGCGAGGCTAGAGCCGCTGCGGAAAGAGCGTCCATAGCGCGGCAGGACATCGAGACATGCGGATCAGGACATGGGTTGCTTTCCGCGCTTCGGCTTCGCGCAGGGCTGGCTGACAACAGGTCCGGATTTGCCAATTGCATGTCCGCCAGCACCTTTGCTTAAAAGGACTGCCCGTATGACAAGCAGTGCAAATCACATTGACCCTCCCTAACCGCATCAACGTCCCTCGGCACCTCAGCGAAGTGACGACCATCGGCCCGGAATGTGCTCCGGAAGACGCCGGACTGTTTCGGTCAGAGGTCACCCTCCTGTGGGCAATGATCGAGGCGCAATACCGCAGAGGACTGCATCCGGCCATCAGCGTCGTGCTGCGCCGGCACGGCAAGGTGGTGCTCAACCGAACCATCGGGCATGCCCACGGCAACAGTCCAGGCAACGCCCGCCCGGTGAAGGTATTGGCCAGTCCCGACACGCCGATCTGCCTGTTCTCTGGCTCGAAGGCCATCACCGCCATTCTGGTGCACAAACTTGCCGAAACGGGCGCCATCCGCCTGAACCGCCCTGTTGCCGACTACCTTCCCGAGTTTGCCGCCAACGGCAAAGCCGGCATTACCCTCCGACAGATGCTTGCCCATCGCGGCGGCGTACCCGCGCTTCCGGCGCGTAATCCCTGGGAGGGAACCCTCTACGATTTTGAGGCTACGGTTCGTGCGCTCTGCGCCGCGCGCGCTTCCCGGCCCGGCCGTGGCCCGAGCTATCACGCCCTTAGCGGCGGCTTCATACTGGGAGAGGTCCTGCGCCGCGTGAGCGGCCGCGAGCTTCCGGAATTGCTGCGGGAGTGGCTGGCGGAGCCGCTGGGGTGTCGCCATCTGACGTTCGGCTTGCCCGCTGCGCAGCGCATGAATGCGGCCGAAAATGCCTTCACCGGGCCCACCCGATGGACACCGGTGCACTCCGTCATGAATCACATGTTGCAAGCGCCACTGAACAAGGCTTGCGAAGCCTCCAACCAGGCGCGCTGGCTGTCAGCGGTGATTCCCGCCGGCAACATCTACGCCACGGCGGAGGAAATCTGCCGTGTCTATCAGATGCTCCTGGACAGCGGTGCGTGGCAAGGGCGGCGCCTATTGCGCGAAGAAACCGTTCACGACTTGGTGCGTCCCTTC
>DASUXS010000388.1:0-10052 GCA_036377855.1 Moraxellaceae bacterium | reverse complement strand
GCTGGCGATTTCCAACCTCAATACGCAGCTGGAAACGCTGAATGCGCTGGCCGTCGAGATCAAGAAGCCGGCCTGGCTGGATGGCTTGAGCCCCAGCGCCGATGGCGGCATCGATGCCGATCCCATGGACGTGCCGGCTTCGGTCATTCCCGGCGACGCCACCGAAATCTCCATGCTCTACGGCCTGTTCGCCGCCCACCCCTTCAATGAAGGCTTCCAGCAGTACGAACAGCTCAAGCGCCTCAAGCTGCTGCTGGAACAGCGCGGCAACGACCTGCGCGCCATGCGTGAAATGGCCGGCGTGATGAACAAGCGCCAGGCCCAGCTGCCCGGCATCTCCAGCCGCGTGGAGGCCGTGCAGAACCGCCTCGGCCGTGTCGCCGACCGCTGGCCGGTGCTGGAAAAGCGTTCGCGCCAGAGCGCCCGTGACAGCAAGGGCAGCGGCGGCGGCAACGTCAGCATCCAGACCATGGAACGTCAATTCAAACTGACACAGATGGACGAGTACCTGGCCAAGCAGCCCGCCAGTCCCGCCGTGAAAGCCCTGCAGAACCGCATACGCACGCTGCGTGGCCTGGTGCTGATGGAAAATGCCAGCAAGGCGCCCGCCTCGCAGGAACAGATCTACGCCGACCTCTCCACCATCGACAACCAGCTGCGCCTGACACAGCTGCGCATGGAAGCCCTGCAGCAACTGCTGGCGGACAACCAGAAGGTGGCCGGCAGCAATAACGAGGCCAAGGTGCGCACGCTGGAAACCCGCCTGGCCGCCACCCAGAAATCCCTGGACAAGGCCCTGGACGAATACCGCAGCTATCTGCGCGTGCTGGCGGAGAACCAGCTCGAAGACACCAAGGACCGCATCAACAACGATCTTGCCGAGGCTCACCTCAGCATTGCCCGCCTCCAGGACGCCGCCCTGGTCCGTGACGCGGGTGCCGTACCCGGGAAGCCGCAGCCATGAATTCTCGCACTCCCCTGATCCGCCTCACCCCGCTGGCCGTGGCCATGGCCCTGCTGGCGGGTTGCGCGGCCGCGCCCAAAGAGCCGCCAGCCGCCCCGCTGACCAACAAGGCCCGCTTCAGTGGCGCCACCCTGGCCGACCTGGAAAGCCGTGAAATCCAGATCGAACAGGGCCAGCTTGCGCCGCAGTCCGCGGAAGACGCGCTGAGCAACTACCAGACGGCGCTGGGTCTCTTCCACGACCCCGCCGCCCGCCTCGACACCCTGCAGCGCATGGCCGACCTCACCATGGAATCGTCGCAGGCGCGTGATCTGGGCGAAGGCCAGGCCGCCGCCCCGGGTGCCGCCGACATCGCCACCGATGACGACGCCCTCTACGAACAGTTCATGCAGGGCGTGTCCAGCGCCCGCGACCGCAAGACCGTCAGCGCCGGCAAGAAGCCTGTCGCCGGTACGGCCGCGGCCAAAGCCGCCGCGCAAAAGCCCAAGACCCAGGTCAATTACGCTGAAGCCGTCACCCTCTACCAGGAAGTGCTGAAGAACGCGCAGAGCGGCCCCGCCCGCGCCGAAGCGCTGTACAACCTGGCCAAGGCCTATGACATGAACGGCCAGCGCAAGGAATCCAACGACACCCTCGTCACCCTGGTCGACCAGTACCCGGGCAGCCAGCATGCCGTGGAAGCGCAGTTCCGTGTCGCCGAATACGAATTCTCCACCGGCAAGTACGTGGCCGCCGCCGACCACTATGCCGAAGTGGTGAAGTCCCCGGACAACAGCGAATTCCGCGACCAGGCCCTCTACAAGCAGGGCTGGGCGCTGTACAAGGCTTCCGACTATGCCGCCGCGCAGCCGGTCTTCTTCCAGGTGCTGGAAGAGCTGAAGCCGAAATCGCAGAGCACGGACAAGAACGTCAGCCAGACCGCGCTCAAGCTGATGGACGACACGCTGAACATCATCAGCCTGGGCTTCATCCAGCAGGACGGCGCCAAGTCCGTCGAGCAGTATTTCAAGAAGGTCGGTCCCAAGGATTACGAAGCCGACGTCTACATGAGCCTGGGCCAGACCTACCTGGCCAAGCGCCTGTTCCGCAACGGCGCCGAGACCTTCGACTATTTCGTCGCCAAGCATCCCTTCGACCCGCGTGCGCCGGAATTCAGCTCGGCCACCATCAAGGCCTACCAGGATGGCGGTTTCCCGTCGGAAGTGATTCCGGCCAAGGAAAACTTCATCAAGCATTACGGCCCCAAGAGCGAGTTCTGGGCCAAGGCCGACGCGCCCACGCGCGAAAGCATCCTGCCGCTGCTGCAGTCGCACATCATCGACCTGGCCAAGTACTGGCACGCCAGCGCGCAGCAGAGCAAGAAGCCCGAGGACTACCTCAAGGCCGCCGGCTGGTATCGCGAGCACCTGGCGCTGAACCCGCCGGAAGCCGAAGCCATCACCATCAACCAGCTGCTGGCTGAAGCCCTGTTCGCCGCCAAGCATTTCGACGAAGCCATCGTCGAATTCGAAAAGACGGCCTACGGCTATCCCGGCAACACCAAGGGCCAGGAAGCCGCCTACTTCGCCCTGCTCGCCTATAACGAGCAGGAAGCCGGCATCGCCAGCCTGGCCAAGGAACAGCAGGACGTGTGGTGGCAGCGCCGCGCCGAAAGCACCTACAAATATGCGCAGTTCTTCCCGGGCGACAAAAACACCCCGCTGGTGCTGCAGGGCCTGACCAACGACCAGATCGCGCGCAAGGACCTGGCCGGCGCCATGAAGTCCGCCAGCACCATCCTCCAGCTGCAGCCTCCTGCCCCGCAGGACGTGCAGAAAGAGGCCTGGATGGTCATGGCCGACGGCGAGTTCGACCTGGGTCGTCCGGAAGCCGCCGAATTCGCCTACAGCAAGGTACTGGGCTACACCGACCTCACGCCGGAACAGCGCAAGAAATACCAGGACCGCATGACCGCCTCGGTGTACAAGCAGGCCGAAAAGCTGCGTGACGCCAAGGATGTCGACGGGGCCGTGGCCGCCTTCCAGCGTGCCGCCAGTGTCTCCGCGGATCCCAAGTTCAAGGCCTCGGCGGAATTCGATGCCGCCACCACCTACCTGAATGCCGAACGCTATGCCGCCGCCATTCCCCTGCTGGTGGCCTTCCGCAGCACGCATCCGGAAAACGAGCTGAACAGCACGATTCCCGACAAGCTCGCCCTGTCCTATGAAAAGACCGGCCAGCTCGACCTCGCGGCCGCGGAATACGAAGGCATTTCCGCCGCCAACGTGAAGACCAATCCGGAACTGGCGCGTGAAGCGCTGTGGACCGCCGGCTCCATGTATGAAAAGTCGAACAAGCAGGAAGACGCTGTCCGTACCTTCCGCAAATACGTGGCGGCCTATCCCAAGCCGGTCGACAGCCATATGGAAGCCACCTTCAAGCTCTACTCGTATTACGACAAGCAGGGCAATACGGTGGAAAGCCAGAACTGGCTGAAGGAAATCGCCCGCAACTACGATCGCGCCGGCGCCGAGAACACGCCCCGCACCAGCTATCTGGGTGCCATGGCCAAGTTCAAGCTGAACCAGCCGCTGTATGACGAGTTCGCCGCCATCCCGCTGAAGCAGCCGCTGAAGCAGAGCCTGGGCCGCAAGAAGCAGGCGATGCAGAAGGCGCTGGATGCCTATGCCAAGACCGCGGCCATCGGCGTGGCGGAATTCACCACCGCCTCCAACTACCAGATCGCGGAAATCTACCGCAAGCTCGCCGCCGACCTCATGGCCAGCGAACGGCCCAAGGGCCTGAACGAGCTGGAGCTGGAACAGTACGGCATCCTGCTGGAAGAGCAGTCCACGCCTTTCGAAGACAAGGCCCTGGACCTCTATGTGGCGAATGCCAACCTGGCCAAGCAGAACATTTACGACGACTCCGTGCGCAAGAGTTTCGACGCACTCGCCAAGCTGTCTCCGGGCCGCTACAACAAGCGCGAGCAGCCCGAAGCCTTTGTTGACGTGATTTACTGAGGCCGCGATGAGTATTAAACGCACTTTCGCCCTGAGCGCCCTCGCCGCCGCCCTGCTGCTGGCGGGTTGTGCCACCACGCCCAAGGCCACCGCGCCCACCGGCGAAGCGGCGCCCGTGGAAAACAACGAGCCCGACCTGGTCGCCCAGCTGCGCGAACGCATGGCCTCCGGCACCCTGCAGCGCCAGGAAAAGACCGAAGACCGCAAGCCCTCCGAAGCCATGGCCGACACCTCCAAGTCACCGGTGGTGAATACGGACATTGCCAAGCAGCAGGCCGCCATGGCCGTGGCCGGCGACTATGCCCGTGCCCTGGGCCTGATGAATGCCGACAAGGACGACGAAGCGCTGGCGCTGATGCAGAAGATCGCGGAAAAAGCCCCGCAGTTTTCCGGCCCGCTGGTGAACCAGGGCGTGATCCTGCTGAAGCAGAAGAAATTTGCGGATGCGCAGAAGGCCCTGGAAGACGCGCTCAAGATCAATCCGCGCAACCCCTATGCCTTCAACCTGCTGGGCATCAGCCTGCGCGAACAGGGCAAGTTTGCCGATGCCAAGGCCGCTTATGAATCCGCGCTGGCCATCGATCCCAACTATGCCCGCGCCCACTTCAACCTGGGCGTGCTGGCCGACCTCTACATGCAGGACCTGCCGCTGGCGCTGAGCCATTACGAACGCTACCAGGCCCTGCAGAGCAAGCCTGACCTGGCCGTGGGCAACTGGATCGTCGACCTGCAGAAGCGTACCGGTGTCTACAAGGCCCCGGTGCAGACGCCGCTGCCGCCGGCCCCCGAGCCTGCGGAAGAAGCAGCGGAGCCGCAGGCCGCTGAAGGCTCAGCCCCGGCACCGGAGGCCGCCCCCGCCCCGGCACCGGCCAAGGCTGACGCCGCGCCGGCTGACAGCACGGCCGCCCCCGTCACCAATGCCGCCGAGCAAGGGAAGAACGCATCATGATGAAATCCCGCTTCCTGCCGGGCAGCCTGTGCTGCCTCGCCCTTGTCGCGCTGGCCGGCATGGCTGAAGCCGCCCCGGCCGCCAAGACCAAGGCGGCCAAGCCGGCCGCTGCCACGTCCACGGCGGCCAAGGACGCTGCCCTCTCCGAAGCCCTGGGGGCTCCCGTGGCCACGCAGACCGACGTGATCGGCAGCAAGGAAGCCCCGGCCGTGTTCAACATCGTGCCCTGGAAGGACAAGGGCATGCAGATTCCGAAAAAGGAAGTCAACACCTCCATCCTGCGTGAAACGCTGCAGCCCCTGGATAGAGATGTATTGCGTCGTGAAATCCAGCTGCAGCAGAGTCTCGGAAAAGAGTAAAACGCCCCATCCCGGCGCCAGCCAGGCAAGGCACCGCAAACCGGCTATGCCGGTTTGTTTTTTGCAAGAAATCAAAAACAAACTTTGGGTCGCCAACCCAGCAACATTTAGCAAAAGGAGTCCGTGATGAACATTTTCCAGCAGTTTGCCCACTTCATGCAGGCCGGTGGTTTCTGGATGTACCCCATCCTCCTCACCCTGGTGATCGGTGTGGCCATCGCCATCGAGCGCTTCCTCTACCTGAGCAAGGTGGAAAAGGTGAACAAGGAAGTCTGGGCCGACACCTTCCCGCTGGTGTCCAAGGGCCAGCTCAAGGCCGCCCTGGAAAAAGTGAAGAGCTCTGACACCGCGCTGGGCCTGATGCTGACCAACGGCCTCACCCGCAGCCTGTCCGCACGCCGTGTGGAAGATGTGGAAACCGCCATGGACGAAGCCCTGATGGAGTCCCTGCCGCGCCTGGAAAAGCGTACGCACTACCTGTCCACGCTGGCCAACGTCGCCACGCTGCTGGGTCTGCTGGGTACGATTATCGGTCTGATCCACGCCTTCACCGCCGTGGCCAGCGCCGACCCCGCGGAAAAGGCCAACATGCTGTCCGCCGCCGTGGGTGAAGCCATGAACTGTACCGCTTTCGGTCTGGTCACCGCGATTCCGCTGCTGGTGGTGTTCTCCTTCCTGCAGTCCAAGACCGGCCAGGCCGTGGAAAGCCTGGAAGCCGCCTCGATCAAGTTCCTGAACGTGATCCGCCAGCTGGGCAGCCAGCAGAACCAGCAGTAAGCCGCGTCCTCATATCCGCGAAACGCGAAAGGAGTAATCCATCATGAGGCGCCGCAAGCCGCGCGAGATGGAAGCCGATCTGGACATGACCACCTTCATCAACCTGATGGTGGTGCTGCTCGCCTTCCTGCTCGTTACCTCTGCTTTCACCGAACTGTCGATGCTGCAGGTGAACCTGCCGTCCGGTGGTTCGGGTGCCGGTGCTGCGGATACCCGCAAGCCACTGGTGCTGGAAGTATCCATTTACAAGGATCAGCTCATCGTGTCCGACCGCCAGTCGGGCCCGCTGAAGATCATCCCGGCCACTGAAAAGGGCCAGGACTACAAAGCCCTGAACGAGTTCCTGACCAACATCAAGAGCTCCTACCCGGCCATCACGGAAATCACGCTGTTGCTGGAACCGACCACCGACTACGACACGCTCATCCACACCATGGATACCGTGCGCTACAAACCGCGCATGGTGAATGGCACCTGGATCAAGAGCGAGCTGTTCCCGGACATCGGCATTGGCGATGCGCCCGAGCATCCGGGAGGCAAGTCATGAGCAACAACAACGCCCGCATCAACCGCATGGCGCGCCGCCACAAGTTCCGCAAGCCGGCCACCATCCAGCTGACGTCGCTGATCGACATCCTCACGGTGCTCGTGTTCTTCCTGCTGGTGAATTCGCAGAACGTCACCAACATCCCCGACAGCCAGCAGCTCGAGCTGCCCAAGTCGACGGCGGAAAAACGCGCTTCCGACACCACCCTCACGGTGATGGTGAACCAGAAGAGCATCGTCGTGCAGGGCATGAAGGTGACCGACACCGCCTCCGCCATGCAGGTCCAGGGTGACATCATCCCGGAACTGGCCAAGGAGCTGGCCTATCGCGCCACCAAGACGGCTCCCACGCTCAATCCGGAAGGCATTCCCGAGCGCGAGATCATGATCCTGGGTGACAAGACCATCTCCTACACCCTGCTGCGCAAGGTCATGGCCACCTGCAGCGCCAGCGACTACAGCAAGATTTCCTTTGCTGTGTTGCGCACCAAGGAGGGCACGTGATGAGCAATGTCTACGTCACCCAGACCCTGCCCTGGGATCCGCTGCCGGGGGAAAGCAACCGCCTGCGCGTGCTCATGGCCATCATGCTGGTGCTGGCCTTCCTGATCTGGCTGATAGTCCCGCATATCAAGATCCCGGAAGTGAAACGCGCCGAAGCCGAAGCCGTGCCCGAGCGCCTGGCCAAGATGGTGGTGCAGCAGAAGGTCACCCCGCCTCCGCCCAAGAAAGTGGAGGAAGTGAAACCGGACGAGAACCTGCCCAAGGTGGACACCAAGCCGGCTGAAGTCGCTGAGAAAGCGCCCAAGGCCGTGGTCACCGACCTGCAGAAGAGCGCCGCCAAGGCGCGTGCCTCCAAGGCCATCCAGGACGCCGGCATCAATGACGCCCTGGCCGACATCCGCGACATGGATGTCACCGCCATGGCAGCACCGCGCGGCCTGCCCGGCCAATCCGGCTCCGGTACCGGTGGCAACCTCATCACCAGCACCGAGGAAGCCGGCACCAGCCGCAACCTGCTGACCAGCCGCGCCGGTTCCGGCTCGGGGGCCGGCAATGCCTATGCCGGTGGCGTCAGCTCCGGCTTCGGCGGCGGCAAGGCCGGTGGCAAAGGCAGCGCCGGCATGCTGGGCGCCGGCGTGGCCGGTGGCAGCGGCAAGCTGCAGTCGGTCAACAGCGGCATCGGCACCGAAGCCACCAACGTCAATGGTCGCGTCGGCAAGGACGGCAAATCGCGTCGTACGGCCGAAGACATCCGCAAGACCTTCGACCAGTACGGCGGCCGCCTGAACAACCTCTACCAGCGTGCACTGCGTGATGATCCGACCATGCAGGGTACGGTGCGCCTCAAGCTCACCGTGTCCCCGGACGGTTCGGTCTCCGGCGTGTCGGTGGCCTCCAGCCAGCTCAACAACAGCGAACTGGAAGCCAAGATCCTGGCGGTGGTGAAGGGTTTCAACTTCGGTGCCTATGAAGTGGAAATCTGGAGCGGTACGCACGACCTGAACTTCTTCCCGAACTGACGGTCATTGCTACAGCAAAAAAGGCGCGGACATCCGCGCCTTTTTTGTTTCTGGCGTTTATGTGAGCCACACCATCGCAGTGGGTGACGCGACCGTTAGCCGCCATCAAGAAAAAACTGGCGGTGACTTCGTGAGAAACCGCTGACCGCCCACTGACAGAGCTACCAACCCAACTGTCGCCCCGGCGAAGGCCGGGGCCCAGCGTCTTTAGCGGCCTCAGGTCCTCACCGACCTAAAATTGAATCGTCATCCCCGCGCAGGCGGGGATCTCCCTAATCCACAGTGGGCTTTGTTATTGCTGAAGCTGTGGGATTCCTTTTCCCCAACCCTGTTTACGCGCGCTGGGCTTTGCTTTTGCCTTGCCCGGGAGTGCGGGATTCGTACCCAATCTCGCCTAACGGTAAAGTGCTCCGACTGGGTTGCTCCCGTTGTTAATTCCTCAGGGCGGTGCGCCTCCCGCGGGGCCTTGTTTCTTTTTTCTCACATCCTCGCGCAGCGAGGTGAACGTCGGCTCCGCCGACGGCCCGAAGGGTGAGGCCGCAGGCCGAATAAAAAAAGAAATAGGGGAAAGAAAAGTTGACCCCTGCGGGGGGCTCTGGCCGGTGCTACATGAGGCGCCCAGGTCGCTATTTTTAGAGATTGTGGGCAGGCTCGCGCCGTCGCAAATGCGCGACGCGACTCAACAATTGAACGCTACTAAGAAACTCCTACTGTGATTCCGCTGTGAGCGGTAGCTACTAACACTGACGGTGACAACCTCTCCATCAGAGCTACTAACCCCCTCTGTCGCCCCGGCGAAAGCCGGGGCCCAGCGTCTTTAGCAGCGGTGGTGGAAGCAGCTGGCCAGCACCTGCCCATGCGACCGGCAAAGCGCCCCACCCCACTCCGCACTGCTACAATGCCCACCCACTCCGAGGCTGGCATGACATCCCTGTTTTCCCCCGCGTTCCGCGCTGAATTCCGCGCCCTCAACCTGCTCCTGGGCCCCATCCTGCTGACACAGCTGTCGCAGGCGGCCTTCGGCTTTGTCGACACCGTCATGGCCGGCCAGGTATCGCCTCTGGACCTGGCGGCCGTGGCGCTGGGCGCCAGCCTCTGGCTGCCCATGGTGCTGCTGGTGTCGGGCATCCTCATGGCCACCACGCCGCTGGTGGCGGCCGCCTGGGGACGGCGCGAGCTGGCGGCGGTGCCGGCCACCGTGCACCAGGCGCTGTGGCTGGCGCTGTTCATCGGCATCGCCGGCGCCATCTTGCTGCACCATGTCACGCCGGTCTTCACCTGGCTGGATACACCGGCGCATCTGCGCGACATGACGCGCCGTTTCCTCGCCGCCATTTCCCTGGGCCTGCCCGCCATCGCCGCTTTTTCCGTGCTGCGCTGCTATTGCGAAGCCATGGCCAGGCCTCTGCCGGTCACGCTGATCAGCCTCGCCGGCCTCACCCTCAACATTCCGCTCAACTACATTTTCATCCACGGCAAATTCGGCCTGCCTGCCCTGGGGGGCGTGGGCTGCGGCTGGGCCTCGGCGATTTCCCTGTGGGCCATGCTGCTGATGCTGGCGGTGTATGTGCTGCGCGCGGAGATTTTTGCCAGCACGCGGCTTTTGCAGGAACGCAGCCGGCCGCAGTGGCAGGCCATGAAAACCTTCCTCAAGCTGGGCCTGCCCATAGGCATCGCCATCTTTTTCGAAGTCAGCGTCTTCGCCATCGTCGCCATCCTCATCAGTCCGCTGGGCGAGCTGCAGGTGGCCGGCCACCAGATCGCGCTGTCGGTGACCTCGCTGCTCTTCATGTTCCCGCTCAGCCTGGCCTTCGCCATGACCATACGCGTGGGCCATGCCTATGGCCGCCAGGACCTGCCCGCCATACGCGGCACGCGCCGCACCGGGCTGGTGACGCTGACGCTGTTCGCCTGCGTCTCCGCCACTTTCAT
>DASUXS010000387.1:0-5234 GCA_036377855.1 Moraxellaceae bacterium | reverse complement strand
CCTCCTTTTCATGGGCCCGTCCCAGCTGCCAGAAACCCAGGCGGCAGAACAGCGCCATGCCCAGCAGGGCCAGCAGCACGATGCCGGGGCTGGCCTGCCAGACCCGGTTACCCACCGGGATACACCAGGATTTCGTGAGCAACGCGCGCATTAATTACTCTCTCCGGTACACTCACCGGCCCCTGCCCTTTTTGCCCGGGATTGCCTTATGTGGATCAAGATCATCGTCCTGCTCGCCATGGCCGCCGTGCTGGTCAACCTCTTCATGGCCCTGGCCAGCCTCAACCGCGGCGCGGCCGGTGATTCGCAGAAGACCCTGCGCCGCCTGACCTGGCGCCTGGTGATTTCCATCGCCATCGTGGTCGGGCTGGCCGTGGCCTCGCATTTCGGGCTGATCGCGCCGCATGGCCTGCCCAAGGTCGAGCAGCCTGCTCTCCAGGACCAGAGGCAGGAACAGGCGCCGGCACGCTGACAAAAACCGCCGGCGGATTGTGCCGCAGCAGCCGGGGCAGGCAAGGCCCCGTACCATGCCGATACAAAAAAGCCCGGACATGTCCGGGCTTTTTCTTGGGCTGCGTACGGTCTTAGAACCAGTACACCGCCAGGAAGAGGAAGAGCCAGACCACGTCCACGAAGTGCCAGTACCAGGCGGTGGCTTCGAAGGCGAAGTGGTTTTCCGGGGTGAGATGGCCCTTCAGCGTGCGCACGAACATGACGATGAGCATGATGGTGCCTATCGTCACGTGCAGGCCGTGGAAGCCGGTGAGCATGAAGAAGGTGGAGCCGTAGATGCCGGAATGCAGCGTCAGGCCCATCTCGGTGTAGGCGTGGATGTATTCCTCGACCTGCAGGCCCAGGAAGATCAGGCCCAGGATGAAGGTGGCGGCGAGGAAGTTGCGCTGCTTGGCGCGGTCACCCGCCAGCAGGGCGTGGTGGGAAATGGTCAGCGTCACCGACGAGGTCAGCAGCAGCACGGTGTTGATGAAGGGCAGGCCCCAGGGGCTCATGGCTTCGGTGTGCAGGCCACCCGGCGTCGTCACCAGCGGCCACATGGCCTGGAAGTTGGGCCACAGCAGTTCATGCGTCATGGCACCGCGGTCACCGGCACCGCCCAGCCAGGGCACGGACAGCCAGCGCGCGTAGAACATGGCACCGAAGAAGGCGGCGAAGAACATCACTTCGGAGAAGATGAACCAGGTCATGCCCTGGCGGTAGGAGCGGTCCATCTGGGCGGAATTCATATTGCCCAGGCTTTCACGGACGGTGTCACCGAACCACTTCCACATCAGGAAGAAGACACCGAAAAGGCCAATGGGGAAGAACCACCACAGCTTGCCGGCGCCATTGGCCTGCAGGCCTTTGCTCAGGTCGGTGATGCCGTGGCCCTGGATCAGGCTGCCGGCACCGATGACGAGGATGAAGAGGATGAAAGAGCCCAGCATGGGCCAGGGGCTGGAAGCCGGCACATAGTAGGAAGTGGGCTTGGCGCCGGCGACCGCAGGACTGTGATGCTCGGACATTATTGTCTCCCTTCGCTCAGGGTTTGTTCATGTTGTAAAACTTGTAAGACAGCGTGATGGTGGTGATGTGTCTGGGCAGGGCCGGGTCCACGTAAAAGACCATGGGCATTTCCTTTTCCGCACCACCTTCCAGACGCTGCTCCCGAAAGCAGAAGCACTCCGTCTTCTTGAAATATTGCGCCGCCTCGCTGGGCGAGATCGACGGCACAGCTCGTCCGGTCACGGCCTTGCTGTCCAGGTTCTTCACGAAGAACAGCGTCTTCGTGATCTCGCCCGGATGCACGTCCAGAGCCGCCACGCCTTTGCGGAACTCCCAGGGAAGCGCCGCATCGGTATCCACCAGAAACTCGACATTCACGCTGCGCGTGTCATCCGCGCGCGCGGGTGCGGCAGCCGCCTTGCCCGAGCCCTTGCCATTGAGGCCGGTGATCTCGCAGAAGGCGTCGTACAGCGGCGGCATGACAAAGACAGCGAAGACAAACATCCCCGCCACCACCAGCGCCAGCTTCACCAGCAGACGGCGGTTTTTCTCCGCCATCGTCGGCTCGGCCGCCGGCTCCTTGTCGCTCATGCCGTCACCACACTCTTGCCGTCATCACCTGCGGCCCGCAGGCCGCCTTGCATGCACAGGCATCCTTGCCCGGAAATCCCTTGAAAACAGTATTACTTGACCGTCACTTAACAACAGGCGGTTCGCTGAAGGTGTGGTAGGGAGCCGGGCTGGGCACCGTCCACTCCAGGCCTTCCGCGCCTTCCCAGGGCTTTTCGCCGACCTTGGGACCCTTCTTGGCGGTGAGCAGCACGGCCAGGAAGATGAGCTGGGACAGACCGAACCAGAAACCGCCGATGGAGATCCAGAAGTTGAGGTCGGCGAACTGCTGCGAATAGTCGGCATAGCGACGCGGCATGCCGGCCAGGCCCACGAAGTGCATGGGGAAGAACAGCAGGTTCACGGACAGCAGCGAATTCCAGAAGTGCAGCTTGGCCAGCGTCTCGTTGTACATGTGGCCGGTCCATTTCGGCAGCCAGTAGTAGGCGCCGGCGAACATGGAGAAGAGCGCACCGGACACCAGCACGTAGTGGAAATGCGCCACCACGAAATAGGCATCCTGGTACTGCTGGTCAGCGGGCGTGATGGCCAGCATCAGGCCGGAGAAACCGCCGATGGAGAACAGGATCACGAAGCTGATGGCGAAGAGCATGGGCACTTCGAAGGTCATGGAGCCCTTCCACATGGTGGCGACCCAGTTGAACACCTTCACGCCGGTGGGCACGGAGATGAGCATGGTCATGTACATGTAGAACAGCGCGCCGGCCAGCGGCAGGCCGGTGGTGAACATGTGATGCGCCCACACCACGAAGGACAGCAGCGCGATGGAGGCCGTGGCGTACACCATGGAGGCGTAACCGAACAGCGGCTTGCGCGCGAAGGTCGGGATGATGGCGGAAACGATGCCGAAGGACGGCAGTATCATGATGTAGACCTCGGGATGCCCGAAGAACCAGAACACATGCTGGAACAGCACGGGGTCACCACCGCCGGCGGCATCGAAGAAGCTGGTGCCGAAATGGCGGTCGGTCAGCATCATGGTCACGACACCGGCGAGCACCGGCATCACGGCGATGAGCAGGAAGGCGGTGATCAGCCAGGTCCACACGAACAGCGGCATCTTCATGAAGGTCATGCCGGGGGCACGCAGGTTGAAGATGGTCACGACGACGTTGATGGCGCCGAGGATGGAAGAGATACCCATCAGGTGCACGGAGAAGATGAAGAAGTCCGTGCTGGCCGGCGCGAACTTGGTCGACAGCGGCGCATAGAAGGTCCAGCCGAAATTCGGTGCCGCGCCATGGCCGAGGATGGACATGATGACGGAGAAGATCAGGATGCTGAAGGCAAACGGCAGCAGCCAGAAGCTGAACAGGTTCAGGCGCGGCAGCGCCATGTCAGGCGCGCCAATCATCATGGGCACCATCCAGTTCGCGAAGCCGGTGAAGGCCGGCATGATGGCGCCGAACACCATGATGAGGCCGTGCACGGTGGTCATCTGGTTGAAGAAGTCCGGCTGCACCAGCTGCAGGCCGGGATACATCAGCTCGGCGCGGATGACCATGGCGGCGGCACCGCCGCAGAGCAGCATGGTGAAGGCGAAGATCAGGTACATCGAACCGATGTCTTTGTGGTTCGACGTGGTGAACATGCGCTTCCAGAAGGGCGCCAGTTCGTGGTGGTGATCGTCGTGATGATCGTGATTGTGATCGTGGGAAGCAGCGTGGCTCATTTCTTGTTCTCTCCCCTGAATTACTTGGACGCAGCAGCAACGTCGGAGGGCTGCACGAGATCACCCGTGTTGTTGCCCCAGGCATTGCGCTCGTAAGTGATGACGGCGGCCAGTTCCTTGGGCGTCAGCACACCCTTCCAGGCCGGCATGGCCAGCTTGCCGGCCACCACGATGTGGATGTGGTCAGCCAGATGCGCCTTTTCAGTCGCCATCTTGGAGCCCTTGAGGGCGGGGAACATGGGCGGCAGGCCGGTACCGGCCACCTGGTGGCAGGCGGCGCACTTGCCGTTGTAGACCTCTTCGCCCAGCTTCATGGCTTCGGCGACGTCGGCGAACTTGTAATCAGCGGAGTTGGCGGCGGCCTTGGCTTCTTCTTCCGCCTTGACCTTGGCTTCCTTCAGCCAGGCATCGAAATCCGCCGCGGACTTGGCTTCCACCACGATGGGCATGAAGGCGTGGTCCTTGCCGCAGAGTTCGGCGCAGCGACCGCGATACACGCCTTCCTTGCCGGCGGGAACCTTGGTCCAGATCTCATTGATGAAACCGGGGATGGCGTCGCGCTTGAGCGCGAAGTCCGGCACCCACCAGGCGTGGATCACGTCATCGGAAGTGACCAGGAAACGCACTTTCTTGCCGGTGGGGATGACCAGGGGCTTGTCCACTTCCAGCAGGTAGTGCGGGCTCTTGGCGAAATCGGGCTGGTTCTGGCTCATGTTGAGCAGGCCCTTGCCCTGGTGCTCGTACTGCTCGCGCGGCGTGGACAGCACGGACAGATAGCCCAGGCCCACGTCCTTTTCCTTGCCGTAGGAAAGGTACTCGTAGTGCCATTTCCACTGCGAGCCGGTGACGCGGATGGTGAGGTCGGCATCACCGGTGTCGTTCATGGCGATCAGCACCCGGGTCGCGGGGATGGCCATGACGATGAGGATGATGAAGGGAATGACGGTCCAGATGACTTCCACCACGGTGCTTTCGTGGAAATCGGCGGGCTTCACACCCTTGGACTTACGGTGCTTGAGGATGGAATAGAACATCACCCCGAATACACCCACACCGATGGCGATGCAGATGTAGAGCATGAAACGGTGAAGTTCAAAAACCTGCTGACTGATCTCCGTAACACCCGGCGTCATATCGAGCTGGGTGGCCGTGGCCGTGGAGGCCAGCGCCAGCGCAGCAAGCGCTGCACCGGTACGGAAGATAAGAGATGACCGCATGCGTCTACTCCCGATTGCAGGGCAGGCCCGCCTGAGGTTCGGACCTGCCTTCTTCTTGTGAACCGGGCATGCGATTGGTCATCCACGCCCGGCCGTACCCGAAACACGAATCGACAGGGAGGAATCAACCGGGAATGTGCTGTGACATGGACCCGACTCCACCCTGACGTGATCAAGGCAGAAAGTCGCTGACTGCCAGAAAGAATCACCCATCG